>CAKQBC010000377.1 GCA_934215995.1 uncultured Bacillus sp.
TTCCCGAATAATATCCAAGGCGGGTTAAAAATATTCTTTAATCTTTCCGGGTATTCTTCATCAAATATGGAGATTATGAAAATATGATTCTCGCTATAGGTTTTTAGGAGGGAAGAAATATTGATCGAGTGAAGGTCATGAAAGAATAATGATAGATTGGGGTGTTTAATTTGCGGCAGCAGGATAGCCCAGTCAGCAATGGATTTTTGAAAGATGTGGTCAAGCGGGGGGTCGTCAAGCACTATGTCTTTTATTGAATTCCATCCTATCCCCCGGCAGTGCTGCAGAAGAATCAGCCTTCTTTTGCTTTCTAACATATAGATCTCTCCTTCATTTTGTATATAAGGCTGTGTGGCCCCTTTATTTGTTTGCACGGCAAGCCTCTCTTTTACAGATGGACAAGCACCGTTCAGAACCCCTGTAAAAGCCTTATCCATGCCGTTTACCCAGTGTGGGCATACCACAAATGTAAAAAAGCCGAAAAGCGCTCCACTGAAGCGGAGCGGCTCTTTTCAGCTAATGGTTATATTAGTGAGTTTTGCATTTGTCGTAACGGCCTTGTTCTTTAAGGACTCCGATCAATGTTTCACCCATCACGGAAGGTGTTTCTGCAACTTTGATGCCGCACTCGTTCATGACGCGGATTTTTTCGTCTG
The DNA here is from genome assembly GCA_934215995.1 of uncultured Bacillus sp. Taxonomy (GTDB): domain Bacteria; phylum Bacillota; class Bacilli; order Bacillales; family DSM-1321; genus Bacillus_AD. The sequence continues at coordinate 657 of CAKQBC010000377.1, forward strand.
CAGTCCCTTTGCCTCCTGAAATGATGGCACCGGCATGGCCCATACGTTTACCGGGAGGTGCTGTTCTTCCTCCGATAAAGCCTACAACCGGTTTCGTCATGTTGGCTTTCACCCACTCGGCAGCCTCCTCTTCAGCAGTTCCGCCGATTTCGCCGATCATAATGACCGCATATGTTTCAGGGTCTTCATTGAATGCTTTTAGGACATCAATAAAGTCTGTTCCATTCACCGGGTCTCCGCCGATTCCGACAGCAGTCGTTTGCCCAACGCCTGCCTGTGTCAATTGATGTACAGCTTCATACGTCAATGTACCAGAACGGGAAACAACGCCCACATGGCCTTTTGTATGGATATATCCAGGCATGATGCCGATTTTGCATTCACCAGGTGTAATCACGCCTGGGCAGTTAGGTCCGACAAGGCGAGTTTTCTTGCCTTCCATATAACGTTTCACTTTCACCATGTCCAGGACAGGTATGTGCTCCGTGATACAGATAACCAGGTCCAATTCAGCATCGACAGCTTCCAGGATGGCATCCGCAGCAAACGGCGCCGGAACATAAATAACGGAAGCATTGGCACCTGTTTGTTCGACAGCTTCTTTCACTGTATTGAAGACAGGCACTCCTTCCACTTCCTGGCCGCCTTTACCTGGTGTTGTACCGCCTACGATTTTCGTTCCGTATTCGATCATTTGTTTTGTATGGAAAAGGGCCGTTGACCCTGTGATCCCTTGTACGATAACTTTTGTATCCTTATTAATAAAAACGCTCATGATTATCCCCCCTGCCTCTTAGCCTACTAATGAAACGATTTTTTGTGCACCGTCTGCCATGGATTCCGCTGCAGTGATTTCAATGCCTGAGTTTTTCAGGATTTCTTTGCCCAAATCTACATTCGTGCCTTCCAAACGGACAACCAACGGCACGGATAAACCGACTTCCTTCGCCGCTTCGACAACGCCTTCTGCAATAACATCACATTTCATGATGCCGCCGAAGATATTAACGAAGATCCCTTTAACGTTTTGGTCAGAAAGGATGATTTTGAATGCTTCCGTAACTTTTTCCGCTGTGGCACCGCCCCCAACATCAAGGAAGTTGGCAGGGTCACCGCCGTAATGCTTGATGATGTCCATCGTTGCCATTGCCAGTCCGGCACCATTAACCATGCATCCGATGTTTCCATCTAATGAAATGTAGCTCAAATCATATTTGGAAGCTTCAATTTCTTTTGCATCTTCTTCTTCAAGGTCACGATATTCCAGAATGTCTTTATTACGGTACAATGCATTTGAATCAAAGTTTAACTTCGCATCAAGTGCCATAACTTTTCCGTCACCTGTCACAACAAGCGGATTGATTTCTGCAATCGAACAATCTTTTTCTACAAATGCTGTGTATAGGCCTGTCATAAATTTAACAGCCTGGCCGACCAGCTCTTTCGGTATATTGATATTGAATGCAATTCTGCGAGCCTGGAAAGCTGTCAATCCGACGATCGGATCGATGACTTCCTTAAAGATTTTTTCCGGTGTGGCAGCAGCCACTTCTTCAATTTCCGTCCCGCCTTCTTCTGATGCCATAAGGACAACTCTTGAAGTAGCCCGGTCCAATACTAGCCCGATGTAGTATTCTTTCTTGATATCGCATCCTTCTTCAATCAAAAGGCGTTTCACTTCTTTGCCTTCCGGCCCAGTTTGATGCGTAACCAATGTTTTGCCTAAAATCTCACTTGCATATGTACGTACTTCCTCGAGATTTTTCGCAACTTTTACCCCGCCTGCTTTTCCGCGTCCACCAGCATGGATCTGGGCTTTGACAACACATACGTCAGTCCCAAGTTCTTTTGCCGCTTCCACAGCTTCCTCAACAGAAAAGGCTACCCGGCCATTCGGCACGGCTACACCGTATTTCCTGAGGACTTCTTTACCTTGATACTCATGGATATTCATCATCCATCCTCCTATCAGCAGTCACATTTTAAAAAGTTAACCTTCATTCAAACAAAAAGTTCAATACATCGGCTACAAATAAATTCGATTGCGCTTTCATTGTATATAATGTAAAAATACTTGTCTAGCAAATATACTTAAAAATCAAAAAAATATGTTTTTACTATACAATTCGGATTGCAATCCATACAAGAGCACCATGAAAAAATGACCATGCTTTACAAACACACTCCGCCTTTAATAATGAATGGCTGTCCATTCATTTTAAGTTTAGCTCAAACATGATTCTCATAATAGAATTGCTGCATATTCCGCCATCATTATCCGCAGCAATATGT
>CAKQBC010000378.1 GCA_934215995.1 uncultured Bacillus sp.
AATGGAGATCGGCACATCTGTTGCTGACCTCCATTTTTATTGTCATTCTGTCACTGCACCATCTTCTCATTCCGCAATCGATATACTTATGCATGCACTAAGAAGCCTTCTCCGTAAGCTCTTACCCCTATTTTCTGTCACGCTTTCCCTTCCCACTCCCCATAGAACACGTCAAGGTACTCCAGCATGAATTGATGTCTTGGGCCGGCAAGTTCCCTGCCCTTTTTTGTATTCATCAAATCCTTCAGCTTCAACAGCTTTTCATAAAAGTGATTGATTGCCGTCGTCTCACGTTTCTTATATTCCTCGGCAGACATATCGACGTTTGGATACTTGTCCGGATCGTGGATAATTTGCCCTTTTGAACCAGAAAACACGAAAGCCCGGGCTATCCCTATCGCTCCGATTGCATCGAGCCTGTCCGCATCCTGCACAACCATCCCCTCTATCGTTTCCATACGGGGTCCCCCGCCTCCTCTATATGATAAAGTCCCGATGATTTCTATAATGTGCCCGGCTGTATATTGGTCCAATTGCAGCTTCCGAAGCCACCCTTCCACCAATTCCTTGCCCTTTTGTTCATCACCCGTAACTTTCTCATCAGCCAGATCATGCAGCAGTGCAGCCATCACACAAACAAAGGAATCCGCACCTTCTTCCCCGGCCAGCCGTAAAGACATTTCCTTCACGCGGTAAATATGCCACCAGTCATGGCCACTCCCTTCCGATTCCAAAAGATTACGCACATACACTTCCGTTTTATCCACCAGCTGTTGTTTATCCATTCGTTTGTCCTCCCCGATTTAATGACTCCCTTAATTGTACCAGTAATCGGGCAGAAACTTTCATGCACAAAAAAAATGGCCGGCAACATTCCTTGCCGGCCATTTCTTTGAACTAGTGAACTATTAATATATTTCCCCTCATTCTCAATCAGATGAATTATCTTGCTGGCCGATTCCTGATTTGAATATACAATCCAGATTACTTGCGATACCTGAGAACTTTACAAAGGAATTCAGTTCACCCTTGTTCCATAATTATCATAATATGCTTTTTCACCATGATACGTTTCATCAAGCCCGACATTCTCGATCTCTTCTTCAACACGGATCGGGATAAAGAGATGGATTGCTTTGATGATTATATAAGAGACAACCCCGACAAACAGGTAGGTTGCGATAATTGCCACGACTTGCTTCCATAGCAGCGACGCATCCCCATAGAATAATCCATCAGCTCCCGCGGGGTTAATGGAAAGTGTAGCGAACAAGCCCGTTGCGATTCCTCCCCATGTACCGCCAATTCCATGCAGCCCGAATGCGCCAAGTGCATCATCAGCCCCGATTTTATCTTTAACGATGATCAATCCGTAGAAGCAAATGGCTCCCCCAACGAAACCAATCAGCAAAGATGCCATAGGTGTAACAAAGCCGACTGCCGGTGTGATGGAAACAAGGCCTGCAATGGCACCCGACATAGCTCCAAGCATCGTAGTCTTTCTGATGACAAGCCATTCTACGACGAGCCATCCGATGATTCCTGTCGCTGATGCAATTGACGTATTAATAAAAACAGTCATCGCTACCTCATCAATCGTCAATTCGCTGCCGACATTGAATCCGAACCAGCCAAACCAGATCAAAGTCGCACCAATTATCGTTAAAGGCATATTATGCGCTTTGCTGTTATCCAAATCCTTTCGTTTCCCGAGCACCAATGCAAGCACGAGGCCTGCTACACCAGAAGATATATGGACAACATTTCCTCCCGCAAAGTCCAGAGCCCCCATTTCTTTGATCCAGCCGCCGCCCCAAACCCAGTAAGCGACCGGTGTATATACGACAATACTCCAAATTGTGGCGAATAATACGAATGCCGAGAACTTCATGCGTTCAGCAACAGCTCCCGATATGATTGCAACTGTCAAAACAGCGAAAGCCATTTGGAACATCATGAACATACTATGCGGAATGGTTCCTCCCTCTAACGTTTCGAAGCCAACCCCTTTTAGCCCCATATAATCAAGATTTCCGATAAAGACATTGCCTGAAGGTGAAAATGCCAATGAATATCCGATGACCACCCAAACAACTGTTACAATCGCAAGCGGGACAAAACTGTGCATGGCCGTGTTCAATACGTTCTTGCTCTTTACCATCCCCCCGTAAAATAGTGCAACTCCCGGAGTCATGATCCATACAAGCATGGTTGCGTAAAACATAAATACAGAATCGGCTAAATTCATCTGACTAACCCCTTTTCCTAATGTTAGAAAACCTAACATTTATTGATATGTTTATTATCATATTATGAATTGGATAAAAGTGCAATAAGTTTTTTGATAATTTTTAATATTTTGTAAGATAATCTCACATACAATTATTTCTTACAGGTTGCATGCCTTCTTTTTTGTCCATAATGATTGAAAAAGACAGCACTCAAATAAGGCAGGTACCATGTACAGACAAACGATTGATTCTTTTTCCAAAATCCCGCTATTGATCAGATTAATTATCATGATCATTCTATTGATTCTCACATCAGCAGCCGCCATGACATATGTAGAGCCAGCCACTTTCCCTTCGCTCCCGGATGGGATTTGGTGGGCAATCGTTACAGCCTCGACGGTCGGTTATGGCGATTATGTGCCCCACACAGCTATAGGCAAATTCATCGGCTTGCTCTTGATTCTTTCCGGAACAGGAGTCCTGACGACTTGCTTCGCCGTTATTGCAGCCAAAGCCATTTCCTTGGAGGTGCGTTTCATGAATGGCACGAAGCCATACACAGGAAAAAATCATATTATCATTATCGGCTGGAATGAAAGGTCGAAAAATATCATCGCCAGCCTCAATCAGCAAAATCCATCGGTGCCGATTGTCCTGATAGACGCGTCCATCAAAAAGCACCCTGATTCCCCTAACCGCTTCCACTTTAT
>CAKQBC010000379.1 GCA_934215995.1 uncultured Bacillus sp.
GGGCAAAAGCCATTCTTGTCGGAGAGGCCCTGATGAAGGCATCCGATCCGGCAGCCGCAATCAAGGGTCTTTCCGTCCCGCGGACGGGTGCCAAGTGATGAAAGTCAAAATATGCGGCATAACGGATTATGAAACGGCAGCGGCTGCAGTGGAAGCAGGGGCAGATGCTTTAGGTTTTGTATTTGCAGAAAGCAAAAGGCATATAACACCGCTTCATGCAAGGAGTATCATCCGCCTGTTTCCTGATGGAATAGAGAAAATCGGTGTATTCGTAAACAGCGATCCAAAGAAGGTTGAAGAAATTTCAGCAACTTGCGGGCTGACGATGGTCCAGCTGCACGGAGATGAAGATGCTGCCGATTATAAACAAATCGCCCTGCCACTCATAAAAGCAGCGGGAATCGGGTCAGCAGGGGACATAAAGCAGGCTATAGCTTCAGGGACCCCCTACTTGCTGGCCGATGCGCCAAAGGGGCGATACCGGGGAGGCAATGGTGAGACATTCGATTGGAGGCTGCTGAAAACAGGTTTGCCGGCTGGCTGTAAGCTGATCCTCGCTGGCGGCTTGCATGCAGGAAATGTAAAGGAAGCGATTCGAAGCTGCCGGCCATACATGGTCGATGTATCGTCCGGAGTCGAGACAGACGGGAAGAAAGACCATAAAAAAATCCGGCAGTTCATAGCTGCCGCAAAAGGAGCGGAAATGGAATGAGCGGATATGTGATGCCGACAGAGGAAGGCAGATATGGGGTGTATGGAGGCCGTTTCGTAGCGGAAACATTGATGGAAGCGGTCATGCAATTGGAAAAGGAATACGAGGAGGCTAGGATCGATGAAGCGTTCCGACAAGAGCTGAGTGGTTACCTGAAGCACTATATAGGCAGGGAAACGCCGCTGTATGAGGCAAAAAGGCTAAGCGATCTGGCGGGAGGGGCACGGATTTTCCTGAAGAGGGAAGACCTTAACCATACCGGAGCCCATAAAATCAATAACACAATCGGGCAGGCGCTGCTGGCGAAACGGATGGGCAAAACAAGAGTGGTGGCGGAAACGGGCGCGGGGCAGCACGGTGTTGCGACAGCGACGGTCTGCTCATTGCTGGGGCTTGGCTGCACCATTTTTATGGGGGCGGAAGATGTGAAGCGTCAAAAATTGAATGTGTTCCGGATGGAACTGCTTGGGGCGGAAGTAATCAGTGTGGAACAGGGAAGTTCTACCCTGAAAGACGCGGTCAATGAAGCGCTCCGGTATTGGGTGGCCCATGTGGATGATACCCATTATTTGATCGGATCCGTACTCGGGCCACATCCTTTCCCGAAGATCGTCCGTGATTTTCAGGCGGTCATCGGACAGGAAACGAAGAAGCAGCTTCAGGAGCAGGAAGGCGTTCTTCCGGACGCGGTTGTCGCCTGCATAGGCGGAGGTTCAAATGCGATGGGTATGTTTTACCCATTCCTGGATGACGAAAGCGTGAAGCTGTACGGGGTGGAAGCGGCCGGGAAAGGGCTGGATACGCCATATCATGCAGCCAGCATGGCGAAGGGCAAGGTCGGTGTCCTACATGGGTCGAAAATGTACTTGCTGCAGGATGCGTTCGGCCAGGTGACGGAAGCCCACTCCATTTCGGCAGGTCTCGACTACCCGGGAGTCGGCCCGGAGCATAGCCACCTGAAGGATCAAGGACGTGTAACGTATTCCTCTGTGACCGACGAAGAAGCGTTGGACGCTCTGCAGACACTTTGCCGAACGGAAGGAATCATCCCGGCACTGGAAAGCTCACACGCGGTCGCCTATGCATTGCAGCTGGCTACAGAGATGGCAAAAGAAGAAATTATGGTTGTCTGTTTATCGGGGCGGGGAGATAAAGACGTGGAGGCAGTAAAAAACTATCTGGAGGGGAAAGAGGATGAAGGCATTACAGCAGGCAATTGAAGAAAAGCTCAAATCAGGAGGGAAATGTTTTGTCCCGTATATCATGGCAGGCGATGGGGGATTGGATCAGTTGGTGCCGCGCCTTGGATTCCTGCAGAATGCCGGAGCGACGATGATTGAGATCGGCATCCCTTTTTCAGATCCGGCTGCGGACGGGCCAGTCATCCAGGAAGCAGGCATGAGGGCATTGAAGGAAGGAACTACTCTGGAGGCGATCCTGAAAGCGCTCGAGGATGCCCGGAAAACAATACGCATCCCGCTTATTTTCATGACCTATCTGAACCCGTTAATGGCGATGGGAATCGAGTCGTTCGCTGAACGCTGTGCACAAATCGGAATAGACGGCTGCATCATTCCGGATGTTCCATTCGAAGAAGAAATGGAAGTCAGGCCTGTCCTGAACCGGCATGGAATCGCCCAGATCCGGCTTGCGTCCATTACAAGCCCGCCGGAAAGGCTGGAAAAAATGGTGCAGGAAGCGCAAGGTTTCATCTACGCAGTGACTGTGAAAGGGGTCACGGGAACCCGGACCGAAATTCCTGCGGATACTATCGAATACATCCGCCGATTGCGAAAACTGAGCCATGTCCCTGTATTTGCCGGCTTCGGCATTTCTACAGCCGAACATGTAAAGATGATGGGAGAGCATTGTGAGGGGGTCATTGTCGGCAGCCAGATCATCAATCACTTCCAGAAAGGCGAGGAGGAAAAAATCATCTCCCTGATTGAAGCGTCGCATCCGGCATTCATTTGAGGCAAATCAGAATGCAAGCTTCGTATATTTTCCAAAATGTGAAGAAAAAGAGGCCTATTTAAGGGGTCTCTTTATTATTGCAAAAAAACTCTTATTTCGACATCTGTCGACCTAATTCGGAATGAATTCATATCAGGCGATCGATTGCAGGGGTGAAAAGCGGGTTACTGCTTAGTGTGCGGAGGTTTCGGGATAAAGAAAAAAGAGATTTGCGGTATGCCTGAGTGCGAACAGGATATATATGCCTATTATGT
>CAKQBC010000380.1 GCA_934215995.1 uncultured Bacillus sp.
TCAATTCGGGGGTATCGGAATTATGGCCCTCGGTACGTTCATGTGGTTATTGCTGGGCAAGAAGATCACGTTCAGGGAACGCCGGCTGATTATGCTGGATCAGAACCAGTATAATTTTTCGGGAGTGGTCGATCTTCTGAGGCAGGTATTATTCATCATAGTCATAATAGAGGCTGCCGGCGCGCTGGCGCTTGGCATTCACCTGATGAAATATTACGATTCGGCAGCTCAGGCATTCATGAATGGCTTATTTATGTCTGTTAGTGCCACGACAAACGGCGGCTTTGATATTACAGGCCAATCTTTACAGCCGTATGCAAATGATTATTTTGTGCAATTTATCAACATCCTTCTCATCATTCTTGGAGCAATCGGTTTCCCGGTGCTGATCGAGCTGAAGCGGTTCATCAAATCTAAGCCGGGTGAGGTGACATTCCGTTTTTCCTTGTTTACGAAGGTAACGAGCCTTACCTTTTTCGTTCTGATTGTGTTAGGTACCATTGCTATTATCCTGTTGGAATACAATCAGGCCTTTGCCGGGAAGAGTTGGCATGAAGGATTTTTCTATGCATTGTTCCAATCCGTCTCTACGAGGAGCGGAGGGCTGTCTACAATGGATGTCAGCCAATTTTCGGAGCCTACCCTGCTGATCATGAGCGGACTGATGTTTATCGGGGCGTCTCCAAGCTCGGTAGGGGGCGGAATTAGGACTACTACTTTTGCGTTAAATATTCTATTAATCTATCATTTCGCAAAAGGGCATTCCCGGATCACAATCTTTAAAAGGGAAGTGGCACAGGAGGATCTTCGCAAATCGGTAGTTGTTACTTTGATTGCCTTTTTGTTTGTGTCTTTATCAGTAGTGGCATTGACGATATCAGAATCCTTCACTCTTACTGAGATTATCTTTGAAGTCTGTTCAGCCTTCGGAACAACCGGGCTATCTATGGGAATTACCCCAGAGCTGAGCAATTTCGGTAAGTCGCTACTGATTCTTCTTATGTTCATCGGTCGAGTAGGCATCATTTCGTTTCTGTTCATGATAGGTGGAAGGGAACAGAAAGTGAATTACCAATATCCGAAAGAGCGGATCATCATCGGATAAATCGGGCAAAAAAGTGGAGCATCTGACATTCAGATGCTCCTTCTTTTATATATTTGGATCATATGGAAAAAGCGCCTTTTAGGCCGCGCGCTATTTTCTTCGCGAGCTGCCCAAGGCGCTTCCGCTTTTCTATTGTCCAGCTGCAGCGACCCAGCGCCTAGTGTCCTTCGCTCTCCTTCCTTACGATAAGTCAACATCGAATCACTTCGTTCTTCGTGTTTCCTTTATCTCATAAGGAGCGCTCCAGGCCATACGGCGCTGAACGGGTCGCTTCCGCTTTTCTATTGTCCAGCTGCGAACGCCAGCGGCTCGACGTCACAATCCGAATCCGTCCTGAAGGGAAGAACGCCCTTCAAAGCCGTTTCGTCTTGTGGTGGTCGCCACTAAGCGGGCGTTCTCCGCTTTTTTTGATCCAGTTGCAGCGCCTAGCTCGCTGTGAAAAAGACTTACGTCCATAAAAGGCAAAAAGCGCCTTTTAGGCCGCGCGCTATTTTCTTCGCGAGCTGATCAAGGCGCTTTCGCTTTTCTATTTTACCAGTCCCAGACCATTGCCAGGATGCTTCCGAAGATGGTGATGAGACCGACTACGACAGCGAAGGCAATGTTTGTGTACACTGTATTTTTATCTTCTGATTCACCGGCATGCATGAACAGGAACAATTGAAGGCTTGCCTGCAGCAATGCTGTTACAAGCAGAATCGCCATTTTTGCCCCAAAGGACATATCGAACCAAAGGACCGACAATGCAGCCAATGTCAATACGATGGAGGATACGAAGCCCATGACATGCTTGAATGGAAATAGCTTTGCCATATTACATCAATCCTTTCAAGTAAACAAAACTGAAGATGAAGATCCACACAACATCAAGGAAATGCCAATAAAGTGAGAAAATGAATGTTTTATTGGCGGTTTTTTCATTCAGGCCGCGTTTTTTCAGTTGCCATAAAATCGCAAGTCCCCAGAATAGACCGAATGTTACGTGGGCTCCATGCGTACCCAGCAATACAAGCAGGGAAGATGTAAATGCGCTTGTCGTTAATGTCGCACCTTCATGCACATAATGGAAGAACTCATAAATCTCAATCCCGATGAAGGCTGCGCCTAGAAGAAGCGTAATGCCGATCATCCACATCATCGCTTTTTTCATGCCAAGTCTCATGGCGTTGATGGCGATACCGATTGTGAAACTGCTCGTAAGCAGGATGAATGTTTCCCAAAGGATACCGGAAAGGGCGAAGATATCGTTTCCTTCAGGCCCGTTTCCAGTACGATTCCAAAGAATCAGGTATACCGTAAACAATGTTGCGAACAACATGATTTCCGCAGCGAGGAAAATCCAGAAGCCCAGGATTTTCAAGCGGTTTTCTTCTGTTCTATATTCAAGTGGGAGAGAGGCATTTGTTTTCATTATTTCCTGTCACCTCGCAATTTGCTTTCTGTTTGTTTGATTTCGTCTACCGGGATATGGAATCCATGGTCATCCTCAAACGAACGGGAGAATAGCAGGTAAGCGATTGGAATGGCCGCGATAATCGCAGGAATCCACCAGCTGAATACCATAAAGAATCCCCAGAAGAAGAAGAACACTGCCATGATGAACGGCTTGAAACTGCTGTTTGGCATATGGATTTCTTCATATGAGCCGGTATATATTTTTTCTTTGCCCAGTTTTTGATTCCACAATGCTTCAACAGAATCAACTTTAGGCGTGATCGCAAAGTTATAAGATGGAACCGGGCTTGGCAGACTCCATTCAAGAGTACGTGCATCCCATGGATCCCCAGTTGTTTCCCTTGGCTGATAACGGATACTCCAGTAAATGTTATAGCAC
>CAKQBC010000381.1 GCA_934215995.1 uncultured Bacillus sp.
GCGCATTTCGGCTCCTGGAGATGCATGCATCCCCTGAATTTGCATTCCTGGGCCTTCTCACGCATTTCAGGGAAACAGAACGGCAGGTCTGCCTCATCCATCGTGAAATCCAGGGATGAAAAACCGGGTGTGTCCGCAACCAGTCCGTTTTCAACAGGAATAAGCTCTACATGCCTGGTTGTGTGCTTGCCCCTCCCCAGATGAGAAGAAATCCCGGCTGTCTTCAGCTCTAGGTCAGGTACAAGTGCGTTCAGGAGGGAAGACTTGCCTACACCCGATTGGCCGGCAAACACACTGACGGCATCCTTCAGGAAGGGACGCAGCTGGCCAACACCCTCTGAAGTCACCGAAGAAGCCATAATTACCGGATATCCTATCTTTTCATAATCCAGTTTGAACTGATTAATTTTTTCTTTATCTTGTTCGGAAAGCAAATCCACTTTCGTGATCACAATGATTGCATCAATATCATTCTCTTCAATGATTGCCAGGAACCGGTCCAGCAGCACTGTGCTGAACGCAGGTTCTGTCGCAGAAAAGACAAGGATAGCCTGGTCGACGTTGCTGATCGGCGGCCTCACCAATTCATTCTTCCTGTCCTTCACTTCGAGAATATAGCCTTCCTGCTCATTTTCATATTGATAAACAACCGTATCGCCGACGAGGGGGGTAACATTCCTTTTGCGGAACACGCCCCTTCCCCGGCATTGGATTGTCTTGCCTTCATCGATCACATAGTAGAATCCGCTTAATGCCTTGATGATTTTCCCTTCAGGCATAGCATACCTCCTCTAATTCAATGATTGTATAGCCAAATAAAGATACCCTCCGGCAAGGTTTTCCGGCAGATGCGCATCCAGCCGGCAGCCTACTCAGCGTAAGGTATTACCTCGTTGTTCAGGACCCTGTCATTGCTGATCACCCTGTATGCGGCCTTAGAGCCCGGAGCAATCGTAAGTTCAATCCTTTTTTTGATCGATTCCGTAATCACGATTGATTCAACCGGTTCGGTCATGCTGTGGTTCATGTCGTCCAAATAAATCTGGACGGTCTGTTCCTCTCCATCCGTCCCTTCATAAGGAATAGTGACTTCCCTAATGACCACTTTCGGCGGCAATTCTTCCTTGCCTTTGGAAATTGTCACATAGATTGTGCTTCCTTTTTTAACTCTAGTATTTGCTGAAGGGTCCTGGGAGATCACCAAGCCTTTATCTACATCATCCGAGTAGTCTTCTCTCTTGATGGATATGTTGAGGCCTGTCTCTTCTTCATAGGCGTCAAGCGCACTTTGGCTGTATTTGTACAGGTTTTTGACCGTGATCAGGTCCGACCCTTTGCTGACAACCAGGTTCATGACCGTTTCAGAAGGGATTACCTCCGCCCCTGGTTCAGGATCCTGGCTGATGATTGTACCAGCAGGATACTCATCGCTGTATGTCTCCTCAGCAACGATGTCCTTATAACGGTCGGCGATCAGGCTCTTTATGTCCTCATACTGCCTGCCTGTATAATCGCTGACCTCTATCCGTTCTTTCCCTGTGCTGATGTACAGGTCGATTGCCTGTCCTTCCTTGACTGTCCTTCCGACTGCAGGCTTCGTTTTAATAACTTTATTTTCTTCTATTTCTTCATCGGACATTTCAATGGTTTCGCCCAGTTCCAGTTCGTGTTCAAGAAGGATGGAAATCGCTTCATCCATTTCCTTGCCCTCCAAATCCGGGACTTTCACATCGTCCGGGCCAAGAACGCTTGGTAGTACAGTGATTGCGAGAATCGCCAGCAGAATCAGGATAGCAAACAGCCATAGAAGGATTTTGACAAGCTTCCCTCTCGGTTTCTTATCTTTTTTCTTTTTGGATTTTTTCGCTTTCTTTGTTTTTTTCGTTTTAGGCTGTTTCTTAGCCGGCTTGCTTTCCTCGGCATCATCAGACTCTTCCGGTTCATTGTCCTCTTCCATGATGATGGTATCCCCGGATTCCGGCACCTTCATATCTTTTGTTATGATCGGCATTGCCTTTGTCGCATCCATGTCGACAGGCACAATGAACGGTTTTTCATTCATTCTGGAAGGAGAAAGCGCTGTCCCCAGGTCCTCCATCATTTCATCGGCGCTGCTGTATCGGTGGAACGGATCCTTTGCTGTCGCTTTCAGGACAATGTTCTCCACGCTTTGCGGAATCGACGGGTTCCATCTCCTTAAGGAAGGCGTGGTTGACTGCAGATGCTTCAAAGCAATAGAAACAGCTGATTCCCCGGAGAATGGGAGCCTGCCCGTCAACAGCTCAAACATGACAATCCCGAGGGAATAAATATCGGACTTCTTGTTCGCCATCCCTCCCCTTGCCTGTTCAGGGGATAAATAATGCACCGAACCGAGTACCGCATTTGTTTGCGTGATGCTTGTCGCACTCAATGCCGTCGCTATACCGAAATCCGTTATTTTAACCGTTCCCTGCTCATCTATCAATATATTTTGCGGCTTGATATCCCGGTGAATGATTCCATGATGATGGGCGTGCGAGATCGCTGAAATGATCTGCTCCATGATATGGATCGCTTTTTCAACCGGTATAGCCGAATGCTGTTGTATGTATTGTTTCAAGGTGAGGCCCTTTACATATTCCATGACAATGAAATAGATGTTATCTTCCTCTCCTACATCGTAAATACTGACAATATTGGGATGATCCAGGCTTGTTGCTGATTGTGCCTCACGGTTAAACCGTTTAATGAACTCATCATCGGTAGAAAAGTCCATGCGCAGTATTTTTATAGCCACTTCACGTTCAAGGATCATATCCTCCGCCAGGTACACATTTGCCATGCCGCCGCCGCCAATCATAGCAATGATTTTATAACGGCCGTATATCCTTTTGCCGATTAACATGGATATCACCTGCTTTCTCTTTCATGGCTGTATTCGACTAAGAT
>CAKQBC010000382.1 GCA_934215995.1 uncultured Bacillus sp.
ATATTAGTGAATTGCACACACTTCCGATGGCGGAAGGTGATCATCATATCATTGATTACATGCTGCATGGAAATGGGCTCATATACGGGACTTTTACATATACGCCTGATTTTGAACTGCTGTCTTACAGATTGGATCCGAATTAAGCAATAGTATATGTCTTATAAGAATGGGGGAAAGACCTGTGAGTAACGGGATTAAGAAAGATACAAATTTAGTGATCATAACCGGCATGTCGGGAGCAGGAAAGACAGTCGCAGTGCAGAGCTTCGAAGATCTGGGCTATTTCTGCGTCGATAATCTGCCGCCTACGCTTCTTCCGAAGTTCCTTGAACTTATGAAAGAGTCGGGGAACAATATGGATAAGGTAGCCCTGGTGATGGATTTGCGCGCAAGGGAGTTTTTTGATCATCTGTTCAAGACACTGGATGATCTGGCCGACAGTACATGGGTTAAGCCGCATATCCTCTATTTGGATGCCGACAATCAAGCGCTCGTACGCCGCTATAAGGAAACAAGAAGGACGCATCCCTTGGCGCCGTCCGGCCTTCCGATGGACGGAATTGAAATGGAGCGCAATATGCTGGAGGATCTGAAAGGCCGGGCGCAGACCATTGTCAATACATCGTCCATGAAACCGAGGGAACTCCGTGAGAAGATCCTGAAGCAGTTTTCTTCGGACAGCCGTCCGCCATTCTCTGTGACAGTCATGTCCTTCGGGTTCAAGCATGGCATCCCGATTGATGCTGATACTGTATTCGATGTACGTTTCCTGCCAAATCCGTTTTACATTGAGCATATGAGGCCGCAGACTGGGCTTGATGAAGAGGTGTCGAGCTATGTCCTGAAATGGAATGAAACGACGAAGTTCATCGAAAAGGTCACGGACCTGCTCAGCTTTATGCTTCCTTACTATAAGAGGGAAGGAAAAGCCCAGCTTGTTGTCGCAATCGGTTGTACGGGAGGGCAGCACCGCTCTGTCGCCATAGCGGAATATTTGGCGAAGCATTTCAAGGATGATTATGACACCACTGTTACACATCGGGATATTAAGCATAGGCATAAAGGCGAGAAGGAAGAGAAACATGACTAAGCGAGTGGCACAGTCTCAGCCGAGAATAGTTGTCATTGGCGGTGGAACGGGTCTTCCTGTCTTGCTGCGCGGCCTGAAAAGATTCCCGGTCGATATAACAGCGATTGTCACTGTGGCAGATGACGGAGGAAGCTCAGGACGGCTTCGTGATGAGCTCTCCGTCCCTCCGCCAGGGGACGTCCGAAATGTACTGGCTGCTCTTTCCGATGTGGAGCCGCTGGTTGAACAAATGTTCCAGCATAGATTTAAAGGCAGCGCCGAACTGGGCGGGCACTCATTGGGGAACCTGATTATAGCGGCAATGACCTCCATAACCGGAGACTTCGTTCATGCGATCAGGGAAATGAGCAAAGTCCTGAATGTGCGCGGGAAGGTGCTTCCGGCTGCCAATCAGGCGGTCGTCCTGCACGCTGAGCTGGAGGATGGGTCCATTATTTCAGGTGAATCGAACATTCCGCATAGTGACAAGAAAATCAAAAAAGTATTTCTTACACCGGGAATGGTCAAACCTTTATCCGAAACAGTCCTTGCAATCCGAAAAGCGGATCTGATTGTAATAGGCCCAGGTAGCCTATACACCAGCATCCTTCCGAATCTTCTTGTGCCCCGGATTGGAATGGAAGTTTCCAATGCGAAAGCAAAGAAAGTATATATATGCAATTTGATGACCCAGGCAGGGGAAACGCAAGGCTTTTCAGCTAGCGACCATGTCCGGGCCATTTATGAACACCTTGGCTGCGCCTGCCTGGATACAATATTGGTGAACAGTGAAGAGGTTCCTCCTGAAGTTAAACTTCGCTATAAAGAGGAACATGCACAGCCTGTCCACTTTGATGTGGCGCGGCTCCTTGAACTTGGACTGGAAGTCGTCCAGGAGCAGATCATGACTTTTGAAAAAGAATATATTCGCCATGACACAACAAAAGTTGCCCAAATTTTATATCAAATGCTAATTAGTGAAACCGAAACGATGTTTGGTTCGTAAAGACTGTGGACTAATTAGTATGGTTTTATGAGTGAATCAAGTACAATGGTATAAATGCAATGAAGATGGAGGTGAAAGTGTGTCATTTGCTTCAGAAACGAAAAAAGAGTTAACTACACTTGAGCCAAAGCCTTGTTGCTCTAAAGTCGAATTATCGGCACTCATCAGAATGAATGGATCCCTCTCATTCTCGAACCGGAAACTGGTTATAGATGTACAGACTGAAAATGCGGCCATCGCAAGACGGATCTATACCTTGCTGAAGAGCAATTACGGCGTGAATGTCGAATTGCTTGTCAGGAAGAAAATGAAATTGAAAAAAAATAATATATATATTGTCCGTTTTGCGGAGCGAGCCCAGGAAATCTTGATGGACCTTCACATTCTTGGAGAAGGCTTCACAATCATCCACAGCATCTCGAAGGAGCTGGTCTCCAAGAAATGCTGTAAGCGTTCTTATTTGAGGGGTGCCTTCCTTGCGGGGGGTTCGGTGAACAATCCGGAAACGTCATCGTATCATCTGGAAATCACTTCTTTATATAAAGAACATAACGATGCCCTTTGTGAATTGATGAATCACTTCGGTTTGAGAGCCAAAACACATGAACGGAAAAAAGGCTTCATTACGTATTTGAAAGAAGCAGAAAAGATATCCGAATTCCTGGCGATCGTCGGGGCACATAATGCGATTATGCGTTTTGAGGATGTCCGTATCCTAAGGGATATGAGGAATTCGGTCAATCGCCTCGTCAATTGTGAAACTGCTAACTTGAATAAGACAATCGGCGCATCTTTGCGCCAGGTGGAGAATATTCAATTTATCGAAGAAAGCGTAGGCCTCAATGT
>CAKQBC010000383.1 GCA_934215995.1 uncultured Bacillus sp.
ATGGACGTCAGGGCCGTAAAAACGGGTATGCTGTTTTCGCCTCCTATCATCGAAGCAGTCGCCGAGTCATTAGCGGGACGGGATATACAGGCAGTCGTCGATCCGGTGATGATTGCTAAAGGCGGTGCACACTTATTGGAGAAGGAAGCATTGGAAAGCTTGAAGACAAAACTGCTGCCGTATGCGACGGTCTGCACACCCAATATACCTGAGGCTGCTGTAATCAGCGGCCGTGATATACGCTCCCATGAAGATATCCGGGAAGCGGCTAAATATATTTTGGGGCTTGGTGTAGATTGTGTCGTAATGAAAGGAGGGCATCTAAAAGAGGAAAAGGCTGTCGATCGAGTATTCCTGCAGGACGGCGTGGAGATGACGATTCAGGCCGCCCGGATCGATACAAAGGATACCCATGGAACAGGCTGTACGTTTTCAGCGGCGATCACAGCAAATTTAGCTAACGGCCTGTCTTTAAAGCAAGCCATTATAGAGGCGAAAAAATATGTCCATCTGGCGATTTCTACACCGCTGCATATTGGCAATGGACATGGCCCGACGAATCATTTTGCCTATAACCAAAGGAATGGAGATTGCGAGGTGTTTGTGGTTGAAACCTCCTGATTTAAGAGTCTACTTTATTATGGGGAGCGGGAACTGCGGAAATCTGGATCCTTTGGCTGTGCTTGAAGAAGCATTGAAAGCAGGCATCACGATGTTTCAGCTTAGGGAAAAAGGCGAACATGCTTTAACAGGAGGAGCATTGGAAGATTTCGCAGTGCAGTGCCAATCGCTTTGCAAAGCATATAAGGTGCCTTTCATTGTCAATGATGATGTAGAACTGGCTATTAAGATAGGGGCAGACGGCATACATGCCGGACAGGATGATCGACCATTAAGCGAACTGAAACAATCATTCCGGGATAAAATAATCGGAGTATCGGTGCATACCCCGCTGGAAATGGCAGCGGCTGTTGCAGGGGGAGCCGATTATGTCGGAATCGGGCCAATTTACGAGACGCGTTCGAAGCCGGATGCACAGCCCGCGGGAGGGGTTCATTTTTTGCAGCAAATGAGAACTATGTATGGCGATTATCCGATTGTCGGCATCGGGGGAATAACCGTTTGGAACAGTGCTGATGTCAGAAGGGCCGGTGCTGATGGTGTTGCGGTCATATCCGAAATATGCGAAAGCAGAAATATCCGGAAGACGGTGGACCGGCTTATGGTGCAATAAGGAATGGACAAACAGGGAGCTCATGCTCCCTGTTTGTTTCAGGATGTGGCAGATGTTCCTCTCCCTTTCAAATCCATCGCCCGATTTGTAGGCATAATCAATGAAATAAGAATGGTCAGCACCACAGAAATCAAAACACCCCAAAGAATCCCAAATGCCAAGGATGCGACAGCCCCGGAAATAATCCCGATTCGCCCGCCCCAGACGGATACTGAACTATTTTGCATACCCATGCTGAAGGCTTCCTGTTTGTTCTGCTTCCATAGCAATCCGACGATCAATACAGGCACGACGCCTCCGCCCGTCATTGTGTAAGCCAAGGAGAACAAGTCGATGATGGAATCCGCCCAAATGGCGGCGCCCACTGACAAAACACCAATGATCAGGACGCAAAAACGGGTTAGTCCGATCAGCTTCTTGTCATTTGTTTCGTTCGACCAGGGGATCACCAGGTCATTGATGATGACGACAGCTGCTGCATGCAATAGGGAGGATGCGCTTGAGATGGCCGCCAGGAAAACGAGGATGAAAAAGGACAATGCCGCACCCTGGGTCATTTCCTCCATAATCAGCCATGAAATAGCTGATTCGGCTGCCAAATCAGGATTTTGGGCTTTTACGATAAGTCCTGACAAGGTGGCGAAGCAAGTGAAGATGATGGCAACAATGCCGCTATACAGCATAGCGCGGCTGGCTGCCTTCGGGTTATCAGCTGCAAAACAGCGCTGCCAATAGATTTGGGCGGCAAGTATGCCAAAGCAGCCGGTTACGAACAGGCTGGCAATTTCCCAGAAAGATAGGTTCATTTGAATGAGATGGATGGAATCGACTTCGGCCAACCTCGTTTTTAGCGTTGTGAAGCTAAAGTCGATTTTTGCGAACACCTGAAAATAAAACCAAATGGCGATGCCAATCAGCAAGGCCCCTTGAATGAGGTCTGTCCATACGACGGAATACATGCCGCCTACAGATGTATAGATCAGGAAAACTACTGTGAAGAAGATAATCATGGCAGTCGGGTCCGTTCCGGTGAATACGGCAAAAAGATCCCCCATCCCTTTTGCTTGCCCGCCTACCCAGGCAATCATGATTGATGCAGTAAGTATGCCGATTAATGCCCTTGATATCCGGTCCCTGAGCAAGAGGTCATTCATCATTTCACCGATGCTTTTATACGTGAATCGTGCAGCCAGGCCGGCGAAAAGGAGGGCGAAAATGATTTTGGAGCCCTGTTCCCCGATCACAAATGGAATATTGGCCATCCCGACCTCAAACCCTTTTGAAGAATGCCCCACAAAATTGCCGACACCCATGATTGTGGCGATATCGGTGAAGAGAATCAGGAAAAAGGGAAGGGTTCCCCCGGCTATTGCATAATGGGCAAAACTCAAATCGGCTTTTTTCTTGAAGCGAAGAGACATGAAAAGGAAAAAGAGGCTCAAAAAAATAGTCGACACCCAAGTCCAAAATGATAAATTCATCCGTCACTCTCCTTTATTTTGAAAATTTAAATTTTTTTACACTATATCATTAATGACCATGTAAGGAAAGTTGCCAACTACTCTTTTTTATTCGATATCAACTGGCTGCAAGGCCTCGTTTTAAGAACTCCCGAAAGAACAAAAGGTTTGTAAGTGGGGGATGTAGAAAATCGCTGCTGAATGA
>CAKQBC010000384.1 GCA_934215995.1 uncultured Bacillus sp.
GAATAAAGACGAGGTTCTAGCTGTTTTGGAAACAGGAGCCTATATCGCTTTTGATACGATTGGAAAAAATAATTACCGTCCCGATGAAGAAAGAGCCGCTTTCCTCCTGGATTTCATAAACCTCGGGCTTGAAAAGCAAATTCTTCTTTCAGCCGACTTAACCCGCAAGTCGCATTGGAAGAAGCACGGAGGATCGGGATACGGACTTGTGCTGGAGACCTTTATTCCAAGATTGAAAGAATCAGGAATTCCGGAAAGCATTCTTCATCAGTTTCTGACCCTTAATCCATCCAGAGCTTTTTCAATAAGGGAGCGATCATAGTGTCCACATATAACCGAGCTGAATTAAAGTACGCAAAATCAGTTTTGCCAAGCCTATCGATACAGGAAGCACAGGAAAAACAATTCAAATTGGTAGACAGAATGAGCCGCTATTTCAAAGGCAGGCAATTTCTTTCAATGGGAGACCTTGGTGTTTCTCCAGCTTATAAGCGTCCGGAACAGACGTATCTTGTGGAAAGAGTTCTGGCGGATTTCTTTGAAGCAGAAGACTGCGCCCTTGTCAGGGGAGCCGGAACAGGCGCGATCCGCAATATTCTAAGCATGCTTTTGTCTCCTGGAGATGAAATGTTCATTCACACTGCACCTGTTTATACGACGACAAAGGAAACGTTAAGGATATTGGGCATTAAAACCGTCCAGGCAGATTACAACCATCTTGAGGAGGTCAGAATGGCCATCAGAAGTAATCAAAATCCTAAAGTTTTCTACATTCAGCATGCACGCCAGCAGCCGACAGATCATTATCAATTGGCCGAAGTCATCAAAGCCGTGAAGGAAGAACGCCCGGATCTTCCAATCGTCGTGGATGATAATTATTGCGCATTGAAGACAAAGGGAATTGGCGTGGAATTAGGAGCGGATTACTCAACCTTTTCCGGATTTAAGCTTCTCGGGCCGGAAGGAATTGCGGTCATTGCCGGCAAAAAAGAGGCCATCGAACGTGTGCATCACTATAACTACTCGGGCGGCGGCCAGGTTCAGGGCTACGAAGCCATGGAGCTTTTAAGAATGATGACATTCGCACCTGTATCGCTGGCTATTCAAAACGAGCAGGTGGAAGAGCTCTGCCGCCGTCTGAATGAAGGGGCTGTGAACGGGATTCGCGCCGCCTACATGACGAATGCCCAATCTAAAAATGTCATTGTAGAACTGGAAGATCCGATTGCCCAAAGAGTGATCAGCATCAGTGATGAGCATGGGGCGGCCACTCATCCGGTTGGGGCGGAATCAAAATATGAAATTATCCCGATGATTTACCGCGTTTCCGGCAGCTTTTTGGAAGCACAGCCTGAGCTGAAGGAATATGGACTGCGCATTAATCCGATGAAATCAGGAGCGGGCACGATCATCGGCATTCTGGAAAAAGTGATACCTCTTGCAAAAGAAGTGCAGCATCGTTGATACCCGTAAATAAAGGGGGAAACTTCAATGTTTTTAGATGTAACAAAGCGCAGAAATCCTAAGCTTATTCAATCAGGTATCACTTTACATCAAAGCGGGCAAATACCCCCGAATACGTACGTGATTGACCTCGATATACTCGGAGAGAATGTAGAAGCTCTGGCAGAAACGGCAAAAAATCATGACTTTACGCTTTATTTCATGAGCAAGCAGCTTGGAAGGCTTCCGTTTATAGGCCAGTTTATTGCAGAGCACGGAATCGAGAGAGCGGTTGCAGTTGAATTCGACGAAGCCAAAACATTGGCAGAAGGCGGCGTTAAAATAGGAAATGTCGGCCACCTGGTTCAGCCGGGGAAAAATCAGTGGCCGGAAGTGCTGTCGTGGAATCCGGAAGTCATTACCCTATTTTCCCTTGTGCGTGCCAGACAGCTTTCTGATGCAGCTGTTCAATCAGGCACGGTGCAGGATGTACTTCTCAGGGTGTATGCAGAAGGCGATATGATTTATCCCGGACAGCAGGGCGGCTTTCGATTGGAAAAGCTGGATGAAGAGCTTCTCGAACTGGCCGGGCTTCCAGGTATTAACATAGCAGGTGTCACGACCTTCCCGAACTTTCAGCTATCTAATGACAGGAGAAGCATGGAGCCAACTCCTAACTTTATAACCCTTTTAAAGGCAAAAGAGGTTCTGGAGAAAAAGGGCATTACAGTAAAACAGGTAAACGGTCCAAGTGCGACCAGCTGTGAAACCATACCGTTCCTGGCAGAACAGGGCGTAACACATGGAGAACCGGGACATGCCCTCACCGGAACCACCCCGCTGCATGCTTACCGGAATCTCCCTGAGAAACCTGCCATTGTATATGTAACGGAAGTGTCCCACCAGGATCAGGAGCATTTTTACGTCATTGGCGGCGGCTATTACGGACGCTCCCATTTAACCGGGTGTCTGGTCGGAAACAATGAAAAAGACATATTGAAGCAGTATGTAAAAGCAATCGAACCGGCTCCTGAAGCGATTGACTACTATGGTTCGATTGAGAAACCGGACGGATTTCAGGTTTCTGAAGGCGATACAGCTGTTTTCTCTTTCCGTACCCAGGTGTTTGTCACAAGGGCTCATATTGCCCTGGTAAAAGGAATACAGAGCGGAAAGCCGGAACTGGTTCACTTTGAGAGGAAGTGGTAAGGATGGCAAAAGCAATTCTGCTGGTGATTGACAGCTTTGGCATCGGGGCAATGGAGGATTGCGGAGAGTTCAGCCCTTCTGACTGCAGAGCCAATACCTATAAGCATATCCGGGAATCGGTTGATTTTTTAAAAATACCAACTCTATATCAGCTTGGGCTGGGAACGCTTGTCGATGGCGAGGCAGCCCCTGCCAATGCTTACGGCTTCTCGGCATTGGCCCATCACGGGGCAGACACGTAC
>CAKQBC010000385.1 GCA_934215995.1 uncultured Bacillus sp.
GATGAATATGGCATTGCACTTTCGCTAACTCTGGCTCCTCGGATTCAATCGCTTCGAGGATCTTTCTATGTTCCTCCAGCACACTTTTCCGCTTTTTTTCTAATTGCCGGTTCGGGCGGAGAGTAATCTGCAGTGTCCTTTCATACAGAGATGACAAGGACTCTAGTGTTTGGATAAGCACAGGGTTATGTGAAGCAGCAAAAAGCAATTTATGAAAAGCCAAATCGGCATCTGGAGCCGTGTTTGCGTTTTCAATCACAGCCACTTCCATGGTGCTGATAATCTCCTTCATACGGATTAATTGCTCTGGTGTCCGTCTCTGCGCTGCCAAGTATGCCGCCTCCGGCTCTAATATTTTCCTCATCTCGAATAAATGGCGAATCATATCAGCTTCATCGCTATGCAGATGAATGCGGGGGATTAACGCGGAAAAACCTGATTCCTCTACATAGCTGCCGCCGCCTTGTTTGGAGGTGATAATCCCGGATGCCTTCAGCATGCTCAGTGCTTCCCTGACAGAAACCCGGCTTACACCGAATTCCGCGGTAAGCTCCATTTCAGTCGGCAATTTTGAGCTTGGGGGATAAATACCTTCTTCAATTCGTTTCAGCAATTCCTTTGAAATGTTTTGGGAAATTTTTTCTTTTTTCATTTGGAACGCTCCTTTTACCGTTAAATTCAATTTGTCATACAAATATGTATATTACAAATTCTAGCTCGCTTTCCTTTTATATACAAGTAATTAGTTTGTGACTTGGTACTATAAGATTTTTGTGATTATATTTTACTATTTTGAATATTTAAATATATAAGATTGACAATTAATAGAATATTTTTATAATATTGTAATACAAGTTTTGCAAACGATTACAAAGAGGGGTGGGCAAATGGTTCTGGGGAGGAACACGAAAATCATCGTTTCTATTTTGATTGCTATTGTAATTATTTTTCTTGCATTTAGAGCAGTCGCTGAAAACAAAGATAAAAAATTCGTTTCTGTTGCAACAGCATCTACAGGAGGTACATATTACCCGATCGGGGTAGGCATGGCGAATCTATGGAGCCAGCATCTTAAGGAAGAGCAAATCCATGCGAGCGGCCAATCTTCAGCGGGGTCTATCGAAAATATCGACCTGCTGCGGAAAGGGGAGGCACAGCTGGCAATACTGCAGGGGCTTATGGCAGTTGACGCCTATACAGGCGTAGGAAGCTTTGAAGGGGATAAATATGAGGACCTAAGAGCGATTTCAATGCTATGGCCGAATGTTGAACATTTTGTCCTGATGGAGAACAAGCAGAAGACAGGTACACTATCGGATATCGAAGGAACAAGGTTTTCCGTAGGGCCGCAAGCGAGCGGTACAGAACAATCGACACTTGTAATCATGGAAGGAATGAGCATGGATAAGGAATCGATCAATCCGGAGTACCTTGGCTATGATGATACGATTTCATCCATGCGGGATGGAAGATTGGATGGGGGGTCCCTTCCAGCGGGCATTCCGGCTTCTGCCATCACAGATATGTACGCGAGCGGCGTCAAGTCTGATGTTTTGGAGGTTACGGATGAGCAGCTAGAAGCAGTCAATGCCGTCTCCAATTCCTGGTTCAGGTTTGTTATTCCGGGCGGTACGTATCCAAAGGTGGATGAAGATATCAATACAATCGCACAGCCGAATATTTTGACGGCATCCAAAGAGTTGGACGAAGAAACAGTTTATCTGCTCACGAAAACATTATATGAAAATCTTGAGCAAATGTACGATTCACATAGCGCGGCCAAAAACATCAAGCTTGAAACAGCTCTTGAAGGCGTAACAATCCCTCTTCATGCAGGGGCATACCGCTATTTCAAAGAAGTCGGTTTATCGATTCCGGACGAAATTATTCCTCCGGAGGCATAAGAATATCTATTTTATGATCAGGGAGGGATAGAAAATGAGTTCTACTTCTTTAGACAAGCAATTGAACGAAAACTTGCAGGCTTTAGATAAAGAAGCCGGCGGTGCAGGCCGGAAGCTGAGCGGGAAATATGCATTGGTTGTTGGTATTCTTTCCGTCTTTTTTTCATTATTCTCCATATACACTAATTCATTATCAAACACTCAGGAAATCTACCGGAATTTAATTTTTCTGGTATTGATTCTGGTATTGACGTTCTTTATATATCCTGCGAGGAAGGGGCAGCAAAGCACCAGATTTACCGCTGTTGATTATATCTTTGCCGCGCTTGCAGTTGCAGGTGTGGGATATTTACTGTTCAACTATACAACAATCCATGCTGTCAGAGGGTCACAGGCAATTTTGACCGACTATATATTTGCAGGGATTACGATCGTGGTATTGCTGGAGGCGGCCCGGAGGACAATCGGGATATTCATTCCGATTCTGGCATTGGGGACGATTACGTATGCTTTATTCGGCCCTTACTTTTTGGGGATATTCGGCCATGCCGGTTTCTCCATGGAACGGTTGCTTTATCGTCTGTATATGACGACTGAGGGCATTTTTGGCCTCACCTTGTCTACAGCATCAACGTTTATCGTTATCTTTATATTATTCGGTGCCTTTTTGAATGTCAGCGGTGCCACGCAGCTATTTAATGATTTGGCATTGGCGATAGCGGGACGGAAGAGGGGAGGACCGGCGCAGGTTGCCGTTATTTCCAGTGCGCTGACCGGAAGCTTGAGCGGAAGTGCGGTTGCGAATGTTGCAACTACCGGGACTTTCACGATTCCCCTTATGAAATCGATTGGATTGAAAAAAACCTTTGCCGGGGCAGTTGAAGCAGCCGCTTCAACAGGGGGCATGATCATGCCGCCGATCATGGGTGCGGCAGCTTTCATCATGGCAGGATTTCTTGGTATTTCTTATAC
>CAKQBC010000386.1 GCA_934215995.1 uncultured Bacillus sp.
AACCGGAATGGGATTGTATCTGGCCAAAAAAGCGGCGGATGCCCTTCACATCCGGATACATGCCGACTCTGAATTCGGGAAAGGAACAACAATTTCACTAACTTTCCCGACAGCGAATGAATTCATCCGGATAACAGGCATGTGACAAAATCGTCACATGCTTTTCCCCTTTGTTCGGTAAATCGAAGGACTGTTTCATCCTTTCACCCTAGAATGAAAGTAACGAACCAAAGGAGTGAGTAAATTGAAAATGATTGAAGCCACGAAGATTCACAAAAGCTACGGCCATAAATTCAACAGGCAGGAAGTGCTGAAAGGGATTGATATCTCCATTGAAGCCGGAGAGTTCGTCAGCATAATGGGTGCTTCCGGTTCAGGGAAAACGACCTTGCTGAACGTGCTTTCTTCCATCGATAAACTAAGCAGCGGTTCAATCCGGATTGAAGGAAAAGAAATCAGTGTCTTGAAGGAAAAGCAGCTTGCGGAATTCCGCAAGCAGTATCTCGGATTCATCTTTCAGGAATATAATCTGCTTGATACGTTAACTGTTAAGGAGAATATCCTTTTGCCTTTGTCGATCACAAAAACACCTGCGAAAGCGGCCAATCAGCTTTTTAAAGAAACAGCAGATGAACTGGACATCTTTGATATTAAAGATAAGTATCCGAACGAAATATCCGGCGGGCAAAAACAACGGACTTCAGCGGCACGGGCATTCATCCATGAGCCGAAAATCATCTTCGCCGATGAACCGACAGGCGCACTCGATTCTAAGTCGGCTTCCGATTTATTGAATAAGCTGAGTGACCTGAATCAAAAACGGAGATCGACGATCGTGATGGTTACACACGATCCAGTCGCAGCAAGTTACTGCACCAGGGTCATTTTCATCAAGGACGGCAGAATCTATACCCAGCTTCATAAAGGCGCCGAAACAAGGCAGGACTTCTTCAAAGATATCATGAGGACACAAGGCGTTCTGGGCGGTGTGCAACATGACCGTTAACAAGCTGATTCTCCGCAATTTGATCAAGAACCTGAAAAATTATTACCTATATGTCTTTGCGCTCATTTTCAGTTCAGCCCTGTACTTTTCCTTTGTCACCCTTCAATATGATCCTTCGATGGATCCGGCCGAAGGCAGCCTGAAAGGCGAAGCCGGTATTTTCACAACTTCCATCCTGCTGGTGGCGATCGTCTCGGTATTTCTCTTATATGCCAATACGATATTCATTAAACGGCGCAGCCAGGAAATCGGCTTATTTCAATTGATCGGTATGACGAAGAATCGCATCTTCCGCATTCTGACTGCAGAAAATTTCTTATTGTATTTCGGATCCTTGCTGATCGGCGTTTTTGTCGGCTTTTCTTTTTCCAAACTGATATTGATGATTTTGTTCAAAGTGACAGGCGTCAAGGCGATCGCTTCCCTCCATTTCTCGGAAGAAGCACTGATTCAGACTCTGATTGTTTTCGCTGTCATCTATCTTCTCATCATGACGATGAACTTTATGTTCATACGGCGGCAAACGATATTGTCGCTCTTCCGTGTTCGTTCATCATCAGAAGGCAATGTAAAAAAAATCTCGTTTATGCAAATGATGATCGGCATATTGGGCATCGGCATGATTTTGACAGGCTATTATGTTTCGACAACAATGTTTGAGGGCGACATGAACAAACTTCTGTACTCGATGGTCTTCATTTTGGCGAGCGTCATCCTCGGAACGTATTTGTTCTTCAAGGGATCGGTCACTTTCATTTTCCATATGATTCGCCGCAGCAAAAACGGCTATCTATCCATCAATGAAGTTCTTTCCCTTTCATCGATTATGTTCCGGATGAAATCGAATGCATTTCTGCTGACCGTCATTACGACTGTATCTGCATTGGCGATTGGCCTGTTATCGTTATGTTATATTTCTTACTACTCCATTGAAAAAACAGTGCACCAGCAGATTCCGAACGACTTCATTTTTTTAGGAAAGGAAGAAGCTGATCTGTTTATGCAGGAGATGGATAAACAAGGAATTGCCTATAACGAAGTTGTAAAAGAAGTTTTGCCATTCCGCTTCGATATGGAAAACATAGTAACAAAGGATCTGGATATTTCCGATCTCGATAAACGGAATGTGCCATTGCCAGTGATCAGCGACCGATCAATTGACCAAGTGGATGTCGCAGCTGGCGAGACAGTATTTGCTGCTGATAGTGACATAGCGAGCAAGCTGATTCCTTTGAAGGAAAGCGGTGAAACAGAGTTGAAAACCGGTAGCGGACAAGTGCCGCTTCAGTACTTGGGATCTGCCGACATTTCTCCTATTTCCTATTACCATACTGGAAGCGGCTTACCTGTCGCAATTGTCGACGATTCCTTGTTTAAGCAGCTGAAGGAAGATTTAGGCCCTGAAACAATCACTAACTCCACATTGGATATCGGCATTGAGATAAAAAACGGATCAGATCTGAAGAAAGCGAACGACCTTTTCACCAAGATTGACTTTTCAAGTGGTTTTCCCCAGTTTTCACAGGAACAGACTATGGATGACAGGAAGCTGAATATGGGATTGGTCATGTTTGTTGTCGGTTTTCTTGGGCTAACCTTCCTGGTTACGTCCGGATGCATCTTATATTTTAAACAAATGGATGAGAGCGAAGAAGAAAAACAGAATTATACGATTTTGCGCAAGCTTGGCTTTACACAACAGGATCTGGTGAAAGGCATTGCCGCCAAGCAGGTGTTCAACTTCGGCATCCCTTTGATTCTTGGCCTGCTGCATAGCTATTTCGCAGTTCGCTCAGGCTGGTTTTTCTTTGGAACTGAAATGATGGCTCCGATGATCATCGTTATGATTTTCTATACTTGCCTCTACTC
>CAKQBC010000387.1 GCA_934215995.1 uncultured Bacillus sp.
CAGTATGCCTTCCTCATTTTCTTATCTTGTACGCACCGGATATTGTCGGTGAAATCTGTCCATCCTATGAGGTAACTATTGACTTAGCGGGGTGCAAAAAAACATGCCTATCGAAATAACCAGCCCGGAAAAAATCATCTGGCCGGCCAATAAAGTGACGAAACATGATTATATGGCCTACCTGATCCAAATATCGCCTTATATGCTTCCATTCCTGAACAATCGCCTGTTGACAGTGATCCGCTACCCGCATGGAGTGGACAATTCTTTTTTTTATCAAAAAAACTGCCCCGACTATGCACCTGATTATGTTGAAACAGTTGAGTCTGAAGGCATAAATTATATAGTCTGCAATTCTGTCTATACATTGTGCTGGCTTGGGAATCAGCTGGCAATCGAGTTTCACGTCCCTTTTCAGGCAATCGGGGAGGCTTGGCCGCTGGAAATCGTATTCGATCTTGACCCTCCCGATACCGACCATTTTTTCCTTGCGGTCAAGGCAGCTCGGGAAATCCATACGCTCCTTCACGAATTCCGAATCAAAAGCTATCCGAAATTGTCCGGGAATAAGGGAATCCAGATCCATATCCCTGTTATTCCACGTCCTCTTTCCTACGAAGATACAAGGATCTTTACGAGCTTCATCGCACAATACCTGACCGAAAAGTTCCCTGATCTGTTCACAACAGAAAGGATGAAAAAGAACCGCGGCGGGAGGCTGTATATCGATTATGTTCAGCATGCGGAAGGAAAGACGATTATCGCCCCATATTCCGCACGCGGCAGCAATCCATATGGGCAAGTAGCAGCGCCATTATATTGGAATGAAGTCAATGACAGCCTGTCCCCCCGTCATTTCACCTTGGATACTGTACTGAAGCGCGTAAAAAAAGCGAAATGCCCGTTCCACGATTACTTTACATCGGAAAACCTCAATCTCTACCGTTTCATCCGGACATTAAAGGCGAACAGATAACGATTGTTTTTCTCATATAGGCTGATTGGATGCCGGGAGCTTCCGGACTGAACTAATTGCAACCTGTCGTGCGAATTGCATATTGGCTAATCAGGGAACCGAAGAACCGGATTCCCTGATATAGCCCCTCACCCTATACTAGATTGAAGATACTTGACTGCTTCGTCCTTCATTTCCGAATAAGCACGGATTTCTTCCGGAAATTCTTCTTTCGAAACGAGTTTATAATCTGTCCCTTTCCACTCGACCGCCAGCTTTCTTTCAAAAGTGGCGTTGCCGATCAACGCGATTTTATAAGAATCTCCTGATTTTTCGACAGCACATTTCACTTTCCCGCCCGGATTGTATACAGTGATCTCTTCATTGAAATCATTGATGCCCTGAAGGCATGTAACCAAGGCAGAGGCACTCATAGCTGTGCCGCATGCGTTCGTGAATCCGACTCCCCTTTCAAAAGTCCGCACGAAAATCGTCTTTTCCTCTAGCGGGTGGACGAAGCTCACATTGACCCCATCCGGGAAATACGGATTTTCCCTATTAAGGGAGCTCGCCAATTTTTCTTGTGTGTCAGTCTCAAGCACGGCCCCTTCCACGATGGCAATCAGATGCGGATTTGGTACAGCAACCGCTGTGAAATGAAGATCATCGGAAAACATAGGAACTTTTTCGTTCAATAATGTATCTTTCCCGATATTCATCCCGATGTCGCCTGCCTCGAAAAGAACAGGTGAGATTTCCACTTTGTATGCCGGAATGCCGGGATGGATCTCTTCGGTCGTTTCACAGGACAGCATGGCCCTAATTGTTTCGATCGTAATTTTTGGAACGGAAAGCAATTCCGACGCGTAGCGGACAACACAGCGCAGACCATTCCCGCACATTGAAGCCTCCGATCCGTCAGCGTTGAAGACCCTCATCTTTCCGTCAGCGCGATCGCTTTTCTGAAAGAAAAGAATGCCATCCGCCCCGATTCCTGTATTACGGTCGCATAGGGCTGCCGCCATTTTTGCCCGGTCATCCTCAGACAGCTCGATAGGCGCTGTATATTCATCAAGCAGCAAAAAGTCATTTCCCGATCCATGGCATTTTATAAAATTCAGTTGCATCATTAACCCCTCATTCACTTGTAGTAGTATCGTTTTATTTGTCTTTATGTATGGCACTTTATATAATCTTATCAAATATTTGGTTGGGAGTGTATCCATTGAAAGTGAAAAGCAGCTTCAGGGACTACATCTATTATTTCGAATTCTTCGTCGACTCAGCGGAAATCGTGGAGGATGAACCAATCACGAAGGCCGCAACTGTCCGGACCTCCATATTCACTTCAGATAAAAACCTGATGTGGGTTGGAGATGTCCGCGTGAAATGGAATCATACCGGCATTTATCCGGATGCCAGGGATATTGCGGCTGCCGATGTACCGAAAGTTGCTAAGCGGATGCTTCTGATTGAGGTCAGAAGATACCTGAAGCCGCAGAAGGACTTTCTGTAGCAGTAACTAAAAAACAGCTGCGGAACATCCGCAGCTGTCATAGTTTGTTCCTCTATTGCCTGGTGGTGCCCATCCCCATTTCCAATAGGAGATCAGGGACATTTCAGCAAATAAGCACCCGTACAAGGGCAACTGCTGCCGGCTTATTTACTGTTGGCTGTTTTCTTTTCATAGCCGTTCACAAGCACATCAAGTTTACCGGTCGACGGGTCGATGACCAGTCCATGCACTGCTACATCATCCGGAATCAATGGATGGTTCTCAACAATACGGACGCTGTTCTCCACGCTTTCAGAGACATCATCGAATCCCCTGAGCCAGTCCTTGATGTGGATGCCTGAATTCTCGATGGTAGTAATCGTTTCAGGGGAGACATTCCGGTCTTTCATTTTGGAAATGACC
>CAKQBC010000388.1 GCA_934215995.1 uncultured Bacillus sp.
ATATTCCGCCAAGTGGCCGGTATTTTAAACATGTGCTCGAAAAAATTAAATTCTGAACTATATCTCCGAAAAGTGACCGATAAATTCCTGCAGTGCGTAAAATCCTTAAGAAAAATCTCATTGAATCGGCATGTTTGGCTAATCCATTAAATGACATGCAACAAAATGATCATCAGCCAGCCCTTTTTTCACCTCTGGTTCCACTGTTCTGCAAATATCCATACAGGCAGGACACCTCGTGTGAAAGCGGCAACCGGAAGGAGGGTTAACCGGACTCGGCAAGTCTCCCTGCAGGACAATCCGCTCCCTTCTCAGCCTCGGATCCGGGACTGGCACAGAAGATAACAGTGCTTTTGTATAAGGATGCTGCGGATTTGAGAAGATGACATCCTTCGGGCCTGATTCAACAATGGTGCCAAGATACATGACCCCGATGCTGTCGCTGATATGTTCGACTACACTTAGATCATGAGAAATAAATAGATACGTAAGATTAAATTCAGTCTGCAAATCCTTTAATAAGTTCAGGATTTGAGATTGAATGGAAACATCAAGAGCTGACACGGGTTCATCAGCTATAATGAGCTTAGGCTTCATAATCAGCGCTCTGGCTATGCCGATCCGCTGGCGCTGGCCGCCGCTGAATTCATGAGCATACCGGTCTGCATGATGTTCTGTCAGTCCAACGACTTCGAGCATTTCTGACACCAGGTGATTCCGTTCGGCTTTTGATAGTTTCGTATGGATCACAAGAGGTTCGGCAATAATCTCTCTTACTTTCATTCTTGGATTAAGAGATGCATAGGGGTCCTGAAAGATCATCTGCACCTTTTTTCTTACCAATTTCAGCTGTGATTCTTTCTTTTGTGAAATTTCTTCGCCATCAATCCAGATTTCACCGTGGCTGGGAGTCAGCAGCCTTGAGATCAGCCGTCCTGTTGTAGATTTGCCGCACCCGCTTTCTCCAACCAGACTGTATGTAGTTCCTTGCTCGATCCCGAACGACACATCATGAACTGCCTTTAATGATCTCTTTTTGGCAAACATGCCGCCAGGAAGCGTGAATGACTTTTTCAGCCCGTTTATTTTCAGCAGTGTCTCAGGCATATACATTCTTCCTCCCTTCTTCAATCATCCAGCAGCTGCACATTCTCCCATTTCCCAAATCAGTGGCATTCGGCTCTTCCTCTAAACAAATTGCCATGGCCTCAGTGCATCTTGGTGCAAATTTGCAGCCCTTTGGCATATTGCTCGGATCGGGCACATTCCCTTTAATGGAAGTCAGTTTATCCTTCCTCTGCCCGATTTTTGGAACAGATCCTATCAGTCCTTTCGTATAAGGATGCTTGGGGCTTTCAAATAAATCGAATACATTCGCTTCCTCTACTACGCGGCCTGCATACATGACTGCTACCCGGTCACACATTTCCGCCACTACCCCCAGATCATGGGTAATTAATAGAACGGACATGCCTTCCTCTCGCTGCAGCTGTTTCATCAACTCCAATATCTGCGCCTGAATGGTTACATCCAGTGCAGTCGTCGGCTCATCTGCTATTAGAAGCTGAGGATTGCAGGACATGGCCATGGCAATCATAATCCTTTGCCGCATCCCCCCGGACAGCTGATGGGGAAATTCATAAACGATTTCTTCTGCCCGGGGAATCCCAACTTTCTTTAAAATAAAAATCACATGCTCCTTCGCCTGTTTTTCGTTTAAAGCAAGATGCAGCCGGATAGGCTCCAGTAGCTGTTCCCCTATTTTCATTACGGGATTTAATGAAGTCATCGGCTCCTGAAAGATCATGGCCATTTGTTTTCCGCGGATCTTTCTCATTTCCCGCTCTGATTTATGAGTAAGATCCTCGCCTTTAAAGGAAATGCTCCCGCCCGATATTTCTCCGCTAGTGCCTTTAAATAATTTCATGATCGACAGGGAGGTTAAACTTTTGCCGCAGCCGGATTCCCCTACGAGCCCGAGTACCTCTCCTTTATTGATATGAAAACTGACACCCCGCAAAATTTTCAGCTTTTCCTTATCCTTTGTAAATTGCGTCTCCAGCTCGTTTACCTGCAATAGCTTCTCCATTATTCAATCTCCCTTACTCATTCTTCGTTTTAGGGTCCAGGACATCCCGGAGCCCATCTCCGACAAGATTGAAAGCAAGCACTGTCAAAAAGATCGCTAATCCCGGCATCATGACAACATGGGAAGCTGTTCCTAAATAATCACGGCCAAGGCTGAGCATAGCACCCCAATCCGGTGTTTCAGGACTGGCACCGAGACCCAGGAAACTCAAACTGGAGGCCGCTAAGATTGCCGTGCCAATTCTCATCGTAATAAATACGATTAAACTTCCAAGAGTTTCAGGGAAAATGTGCTTGAACATAATTCTTCGGTGCGAGGCTCCCATTGATTTCGCTGCTTCCACAAAGACGGTCTCTTTCCCCTCCAATGTCGAGCCCCTTACCAGTCTTGCAAAAGATGGAATGCTGAAAACGGATACTGCAATTACCACATTCGTTAATCCCGGCCCTAAAATGGCCACAATGGCGATTGCCAGCAGCAGATCCGGAAACGCAAACATGACATCACTGCCCCGCATTATAAGACGATCCAGCCAGCCGCCAAAATAACCGCTCATTAGTCCAAGGATGATTCCTCCAGCCGCTCCCAAAAAAACGGCCAGAAAACTGACACCAAGCGAAATTCTCGCACCGACGAGCAGCCGGCTGAAAATATCGCGTCCGTATTCATCCGTGCCTGCCCAATGTTCATTGCTCGGACCCTGCAGTGTCGTATTATAATCGGGCTCATACGGATCATAGGGTGCAATATAGGGCCCAATGATGGCAATGATGATTAGCAGCA
>CAKQBC010000389.1 GCA_934215995.1 uncultured Bacillus sp.
TAACCATAAGGTTAGATACCTTGAGGGAATCCTCCGACTCCTGGGAAAGCTCCTAATTGGTTTTGATAAAACCCTAATGGGAACAGGGAGTTCGGCACATCGAAAACCTCATTCACCAATAGGCTCACGCTTCTATAAGTGACAACCGGCACAGGTGCACCAGGAACAGAAGGTGGAACACTATTGTCACGAAACCAGCACTGACACTGTTCCCCGCATTCAGCATTCAGATAAAGCTGTTCGTCTTTCATTGAATCTAATAGCAGCAATAGGGGGTGGCGTCAACGCGAGCAATGTTTCAAATTCGATTGTTTCATCGTTGAAGATAAATGACCGGCACAACATCGAATGTTCCCACTACTGGCCCTACCGATGGCGGCAAAAACCCACCTGACAATACACCGCTGAACGAAATGTTGTATAGTCCGCTGTGTGTTTGTACATTACACCTACTTGTACAAAAATGGGCACTGCCCCCGTGAGGAGCAGTGCCCTTGAATGATTATTGACTATTTAAGACGTTTTTCCAGTTCAGCTTTCTTCTCTTCGAAACCTGGTTTTCCAAGTAAAGCAAACATATTCACTT
Source organism: uncultured Bacillus sp. (assembly GCA_934215995.1). Classification (GTDB taxonomy): domain Bacteria; phylum Bacillota; class Bacilli; order Bacillales; family DSM-1321; genus Bacillus_AD. The sequence continues at coordinate 587 of CAKQBC010000389.1, forward strand.
TGTATGCTTCAACTCCAGGCTGATCGAATGGATTCACGCCAAGAAGGTAGCCGCTTATTGCGCATGCCTTCTCGAAGAAGTACACTAAGTAGCCGAATGTATATGCATCCATTGCAGGAATCTCTACAATCAGATTCGGTACGCCGCCGTCTGTATGAGCAAGCAATGTACCTTGGAATGCTTTGCTGTTCACGAAATCGACTGTCTCTCCTGCAAGGTAGTTCAAGCCGTCACCGTCGTTTTCTTCTGCTTCGATTGTAAGCTCATGGCGAGCGTTCTCAACTTTGATGATTGTTTCGAACAGATCGCGGCGGCCTTCCTGTACATATTGCCCTAAGGAATGAAGATCCGTCGAGAAGTTCGCTGATGAAGGATAGATACCTTTTTGGTCTTTCCCTTCACTTTCACCGAACAATTGCTTCCACCACTCAGCGAAGTACTGAAGCCCTGGCTCATAGTTGATCAGCATTTCAATTGTTTTGCCTTTATTGTAAAGAACATTGCGGACAGCAGCATATTGATACGCCGGGTTCTCTTCCAATTCAGAAGAAGCGAAATCATTTTGCGCAGCTTGAGCACCGTTCATGATTGCATCGATATCCGCACCGCTTACCGCGATCGGCAATAGGCCTACTGCAGTCAATACAGAGAAACGGCCTCCAACATCATCCGGAATGACGAATGTTTCGTAGCCTTCTTCATCCGCTACTGATTTCAATGCGCCGCGCGCTTTGTCAGTTGTTGCATAAATACGTTTTCTTGCTTCTTCTTTTCCGTACTTTTCTTCAAGCTTCTTCCTGAAGATACGGAAAGCAAGTGCCGGTTCAGTTGTTGTTCCGGATTTTGAGATGACATTGATGGAGAAGTCTTTATTCTCCAATAGGTCCATTAGGTCTCTCATGTAAGTAGAAGAGATATTGTTTCCTACAAAGACAATTTGAGGCGTCTTGCGCTGTTCTTTTGTCAATGCATTGTAGAAGCTGTGCTGCAGCATTTCAATTGCAGCTCTTGCGCCTAAATAAGATCCGCCGATTCCGACAACCAACAGGATGTCAGTATCTTGCTTAATTTTTTCAGCCGCTTTCTTAATGCGCGCGAATTCTTCTTTATCATAGTTTGAAGGCAGGTCAATCCACCCCAAAAAGTCGTTGCCAGCACCAGTTCCTTCATGAAGAGAATGGTGTGCAACTTTTACTGCATCACGCAAATATGTAAGTTCATGCTCACCAAAAAAAGACAATGCTGCCGAATAATCAAATCGAATGTGTTTCATATGGGTTCCTCCATTTTAAAATAGTACAAGTAACACTTTAACGAATAAGAAATGTTTTATCAATAAAACGTTCTGACAAAACGATGAAAAATGAAACAATACTTTTAATATACCCTTACACTTATAGCCTAACCAAGTAAAAAATAAAGAAAAACTATGTTCGGGATAGGTTTTTTCGCTATCGCCCATGAACAAAAAGGGACCCGGCAAAAAATCTGCCAAAGTCCCCCACAACCTATAAGGATGCTTGCAAAATTGTCAGTACATCTTCCTTGTTCAGCTTTTTGAACTGCCCGAATTCCCCGTTGGCCATCGCCTTATCGGCAATAAGATCCAACGTGCTTTCATCTATGCCATAATAGGATAGGCTTGAAGGAGCACCGATTGAATCCCAGAATTGACGAAGCCTGCTGATTCCCTCTTTAGCAATTTCGATATCCGTTTTGCCTTCCGGATCAACATTCCAGACCCTCACTGCCATCTGTACGTACCTTTCCAATTTCTCATTTAGCGTGTGGTCCATCCAATTCGGGAATAGAATTGCCAATCCTCCCGCATGAGGGATGTCATGGACCGCGGAAACAGCATGCTCAATGTTATGGGTAGCCCAGTCTCCTCTGACACCGAAGGAAAGAGTGCCATTTAAAGCAATCGTGCCTGAGTACAGAATTGTTTCACGCAGTTCGTAGTTGTGCAAATCCTTAATCAATTCTGGGCCTGCTTCAATAACTGTAGACAAAACCGCTTCGCACATTCTGTCCTGAAGAGGGGTATTTGTCCCCTTATGGAAGTATTGTTCAAACACATGCGACATCATATCCACAATTCCATAGACTGTCTGGTCCAGAGGCACGGTAAACGTATTTTCCGGGTCTAAAATGGAAAACGCCGGGTATACGGCAGGACCTCCCCAGCCATATTTCTCCTTCGTCTCAAGGTTTGTGATCACCGATGATCCATTCATTTCGGACCCAGTAGCAGCAATCGTCAATAC
>CAKQBC010000390.1 GCA_934215995.1 uncultured Bacillus sp.
CATTCGCCATTTTCCCTATATCCTTTTTTGACGTTTGCATAATATAGCACAAATCTATTGACGACACAATCTAGGCTTTATGGTAATAGGTCAGGAACTCACGCGCAAGCCGCAGTGAATCCGGCGGAACATCGTGCGGATGATTGGGGAAAGAGCGCCAGATGATGTTGATCCCCTTTTTCCGGCAGTTTTCTACGAAGTTCCGGCTGATGACATAACGGGCATGATCGGCGTCGCCGCAGGTCACAAGTCCGGCCACGGAGCGCATTTGGGCTGTCGGTTCATGAAATACGCCGCAGGCGTGTGACACCCAGGCACGGGTGAGCTGCGGCCGCCAAGCGGGGAACAGATTCGAGCACTGGCTTCCGGCTGAGTAGCCGTAGAAGAGCAGTTTATCGGTACAGATGTTGTATCTCTCCCGGATCTGCTCCAACGCGTTGAGCAATGCCTTGCCCGACCACTTTTCCGGTTCCCAGTAGTTGTCGTCTTTGAAGCCCGGAGAAACGAGAAATGCGTTGTTGTCGTCGGCCCATTCCCCCCAGCCGAGTCTGCCGGAGGCCATATCTTTGCCTGAACTGTTGCGTCCGCCGAAGAGAACCAGCACCCGTGACATCTGTCCCTGGCGCGGATGGTAATTTTTCGGGATCCGGTACCAGACTGTCACGAGTTCATTCTGCGGAGCGCGAGTCTTGACTGTGACAGAGGACACTTGCGGCAAGGATGCAGCGCTGAGCTGGAAACTGAGAATGCTCAGGATTGTCAGGGTAGCGACTGATGTGGGACGGAGGATAGTGGAAAAGTAGCACATTTCTCAAGTATAATCCATGCTGTTTAGAAAACTGGAGGAATACTTCTTCCAATGAACTCCTGCGTTCTCAGTTGATACTCTCATGTTTTTTTATTTCATTAAATGCTCCATTGTTTACTCGAAACATAGATCTCTTTTTTCCGTTATCAATAAAGAAAGTATTTGAGTTAATTATTTCTAAAAATTTTTCATATCTAGAAAAACTCCCATTTAGATCCAGATTAAAGGTTTCTTTGCCATCTAAGCAAATTAAAGTAATTTGGTCATAAATATTTCCACTTCCTGTCATCGTTACGTTGCCTTTAAACACAACAAATATTTTCTTTTCTCCAAGTGTATATTCAGTTGCCTCTAAACACTCCCACGTTTTTGGTTTTATTTCACTGATTATTAATAAACCAACATCAGAGCTTTTAAGCAAAATATCTTTATCTGATATAATTTTTATCTCATATTTCTGATAAATTGAAGCCTTTGTTTGAATTTCAGCAATAAAGGTATTCCTTTTAAAAATATCAATATACAAAATTCCATTTTTATGTTTTTCTTTATAAGAAAGTTCTCCACCTTTATTTTCAGATAGGCTACATCCAAACAATATCCATTGGCCACAAAAAAAGATCAGAATTAAAAAAAAATATATATTCACTACCGTCACGCGAGTTTTAGAGACAACCATTTTTCAACTCCATACTGAGATTGTATTCTTAGCTAGGTAACTGTATATACGAAAGTTAAGATGGTTTTCACTCAACTATAAATGTTCTTGTCCAAGATATTTCTACAACGTAATCTTTTGGAGTATAGAACCACTCTAAACTCATGCTTAGGGCAACATCCATCCAATAAGTGGTATTGGGATCAATAATATCATTCCAAGTTTCTCGTATATCATATGTAATGATTTTATGCCCTTCTGGATTATATTCAACAGTTGCAAATCCCATGATGACAAAATCTCCGACTGAAGAATTGGTACCATGTAACATCTGGTAGCCGCTACGATATCCATTTTCGATTTCTGCATGAAACCTTCTATATATCATTCCTGACATAGTTCTAGTTTTATAGTCATCAATAAGTTGTGAAGCTACTTGTTGATAAAGAAGATTATTAGCACGCATATAATTACTCCATGAAGCATCGTCTATTTTTGACAATTTACTTCCTGAACCATCTAACCAATGGTTAAAAAGCTCAACCCCTTGGCTATCAGCAAGTAGAAAGTCAAAGATAGACCCTCCCTGCCAATCAATATACGACATTACTTCGTTATTCACATACGCCAGATTATTCCACCCATCGGGATAGCCGAGGGGGTCGGCGGTCTGCCATTTACCCTGTTCCGGTCGGTAGTTGCGGAAGAGAAAGGCGTAGCCAAGTTCGCCGATGTACGGTTTGCCGGTGAAGAAGTTCTCAGCGGAATCGGCGTCTTTTGAAGTCATTCCAAACGCATCGCGCGCAATGGATTCGTACTTTTCAGAGTGCACTCCCAACGTCGCGCCCAGCATGTCGTTGAACAGAACTTTGTCTTCCGCAAGGATCGGATTGCCGCCGGTGACGTACGGCTCGTTGATATAACTGGTTCCGCCGCGGTGAATCAATGCAAGTCCATCCCAGAGAAATGATTCCTGTTTCCCCGTCGCGTGCGTTTTCGCCGTCGCAATCTGCCCGTCCACATCATAGGTGAAGGAGGCTGTGACGGCTCCGTTTTCACTCACGGAACGCACCTTGTCCATGTAACTGTAATTATAACTCTTTGTTCCCTCTTTTACAAGGCGTTCCGCCGCGTCATACGCAAAATATTTCGTTTTTTCTCCGCAAGTCGAGCTGAAAATATATTTTTTATAAAAAAATTTTCATCAACGATCTGAAAAATTTCCATACAGAATTTGAGATTTAGGATCATACAAAATTTCAATTTGAGGAGCTGAACTTTTAGAAAGATAATAAAATTGTTCTGGTGTTGTTCTTATTTCTTCTTCGAGAAAATATTTTGATTCTCCAACATTCTCATGAAGTTTTTTT
>CAKQBC010000391.1 GCA_934215995.1 uncultured Bacillus sp.
AGGCTGCCCTGTTTTAAAGGGCAGCCTTTTTTTGTATGTATATGTATAGGGAAGGAGGTTGGGTACAACGTCCTTCCGGTATATTTGTCAGTGCCTAGCTTATTTATATTGACGTAATCGGGAACGGTCGCTTAACGCTTTCAATAAAAAAAATTTGTCTTGGGCAGAGAGCATTTTCCAGCTTCCAGCATTCATTTTCATACAATCATCTCCCAATAAAGATATATTATTGATATACCGCCATTTTTCCGAATTTAAACAAAAAACGGCTTTTCTTGGCGTTTTTGCGCCCTATGTTCCGGATATTTCCTTCTTTATATGGTTTATTTACGGTTTGCTGGGGGTTTCCGGAAGGGAGATTGCTGGATGGCTGCTTAACCATAGAATGTCAAAGGATAGCGTCATATGGGAGGGAATAGCAGCCATAAACAAGATGGGCGGGGAAATCCCCGCCTTTTGTAGTTCACAATGTCAGGATAAAGGAGGGAGATAGCGATTCATGCGCAAAATCCCGATCAGGTGCTGGTAGTACAATTCTTTGTCCGCAAAAAGCGAAGATGGCTTTATTTGTAATTGGATAATATTCTTTCCGAAATTCCCGGCCAATTCCTTGAAAAGGTCATATCGTTTGTTTGGTGTAGTCTCCGGGTTCGGAATTCCTTCACGGCATATGTAGATTGGCTGGAAACCGCCCGGGTCAGTCGGTTTCATGATTACAGCCAGGGAAACGACATTCCGGTTATTGATGGCAGTCTGCAATTCAAGAAGGAATGAGATCCGTTCTTTTTGCGAAGAGGCAATTTCTATCAGTTCATATATATCCGAGTATCCCTCGCCCAGTTCAATGAATCGTTGGATCATTTATCTTTCTCCTTTTTTTCTTAATGGTGGAATATATCGGCATGAAGCTTAAAAATAAAGAAGCATATACCGATAAACTAACTATATAAATGTATCACGTTACCTGTCAAAACAGAAGAAACTGAATATTCCGATGTGGAGTCCTTTCAGTATATGCCATCTGGTGCAATAGAGGCGATAAGGGGAAATTCGTATGTTAAGAACAGTTACCGCCGGTTTATTCATATTATGCCTGGCGACAAGCGGAATATTGATGTGGCAGTGGCATGCCTATTCCCAAGAAAATGAAAAACCAGGAATGGATCCGGCCGGGGCTGTCAGGCAAAATATCCAATTACAGATCAAGAATGATACGATACAGGTCAAGCAGGTTATCGAAGGCATGCAGAAGGGACGATACAAAGTCCTTAACCCGGGTAAGCTCGTCTATACAATTGATGGGGAAGCAGGCCCTGAGATTCAGGTGGATAAAGATTTCGGCACAGCAACCATGGTTTATGAGCTGCCATATAAAACAAACGGGGAAAGCCATCTGCTTGCCGGCTGGGCCTTGCAGCTTGAGAACGTTGAAACGGATTCCACCACTGTTGAGATTACAGTGCCGGCAGGAAGGAAGGGCTCCTGGTCGGCAGGTGCGAAAATGATCGGCAAGACAGAAAAGAAGCTGATCGATTACTATATGTTTAAGAAAGATGGGCCTCCGTTCCCGCTGTACTATGATAAGGGGGAACTTATATACACAAAATTGAATTCGGGTACATATGTCTTTTATGGAGGTGCTGCCAATCCTGACACCCGGAGGCTGAATGCTCTGTTCAAACAGTATGGGACAGATGATGTCTATATTCTCACCCCGCATTATCCGGATACGGCGAGCGATGGGCTGATGATCCTGAACACGGGCAAAGGATTTGAAAAATCTGTTGAATCGAAGCTTTTCCACAGGTATGCAGATTCCAGGTTCCCTTTCCGTGAGGGAGAAGAAAAATGGCAGCAGAATGTTTTGCTGAACATAAGTGAAAACAGTAATCTTGGCGGGCCGAAAACGAAGGCGATGGCATCTTTGCTGAAGGAGACAATGCCGAAAGAGGAGCTTGCTTCGTTCTTAGAGTCTGTTTCCGGCAGCACACAACCTTTGACTGCGTTGAAGCTGGATGAATTGCTTTCTCGTGCAAAGGGACAGCCAACAAATTTCTTCCATGCGAATGCCGATGGTAAAGCAAAACTGGTTCCGCTCTACTTTTACAACAATGAGCCGATTTACGTAAACGGCCAAAAGGTTGACGGAAGGGCTGTGAACGAAGGCTATAGGCAGCTTCTGCCGTTCCTGCCCATCATTGAAAAGGCCGGGTTCTCGTATACGATCATTGATGGGGATGAAGTGCTGGCGAAAAAAGGCGAGGATATTCTCCGGTTTTATGCGGGTCAAAATGTGTTCATTTTGAACGGAACCGACTATTCTGTAGGTACGGCTCCCCTGGTCCGCATTTCCGGCTCCATTTATATGCATGAGTCATTGCTGAGCGACATTTTCGGTGCGACGATTACTGAAGGCGGGAAAACAATCGATATAGCCATGTGATATGGTGTTCAAAAGACTCCGTTAAACAATATATTGGAGAAGGGGCATTTGCATTTGAATGCTCCTTTTGTTTCATTCCAACTCCCCTATAAACCACATTTCACCTTCATAATGATGTCCGTCTTCATCAGTAATCACTTCTTTAAAGCCTGATTTTTGCATACCATCCGGAATGGATAATGCCCATTCAGCTTGAATGTTTCTGTGGCCGGGAAGATGAAGCCACTTCTGATAATCATCATCCCTATTAAAAAAACCTTTAAAATGAGAGCCGCCTTTAAATATAATTATCTGCGAACCCCATAAATCAGGTAAATCCACTGCAACCACTACCCGGTATCTTTCGTTGCCATCCGGCTTCAATCCAATCAGGTGTTCAGCTCTATCCAAGAG
>CAKQBC010000392.1 GCA_934215995.1 uncultured Bacillus sp.
TCGAAGAGAACGTCCGCCACCTCGGCACCAGGAACCGGATAGTCCCTCCAACGGACGGAAACCTTGGGCTTCATCGCCTGCATTCTGCTTTTTTGATCACTCCAAAACTGTTCAAAATCAGCAGGCCTGTTGTGCAAAGGCGGTTTATATGTGAACAGTTCTTCAATCGGGTAATCACCTACCTGCCTTCCCATTTCCCCTCACCTCACTCGTAAAATGAATCCGGCCATTCAAGCTCAAACCCATCAAGCCTAAGCTCCTCCTGAAACCGTTGCAGCAACGCATCCGTTTCTCTGACCGCTTTAGGCCGCACTGTATGTTCCATGCAGAAAGCCGCCAAAGCCCCGCATGCCTCGCCGATATTCCACTCTGCCGGATGGAGCCTGTAACAGCCGTTCGTGATATGGGTCGTCCCGATGTTTTTACAGCCGGCAAGCAAATTATCAGCATCCATCGGAATCAGTCCGCCCATCGGGATATGATAGGGCAACGCCGGTATATCGATATAGCTTCTCCCTGACATACTCGGATGCAAATCGATGCTGTACGAACCGATGCCAACCCGGTCTTTATATTTTTTTCCTGTCTTTCCGCTATTGAAATCAGACGAGACATCCTGCTCCGTAATCGTGTATTCAGCCCTTATCCTTCTGGATTCCCTGATATACGGATACTTTGCCAGCCCATCCTCTGTTTCGAAAATATCCCGCCGAAGCTTCAGGCCCGGATATCCCCGGCCTCCTTCCGGCCTCGGTGCTTCTGTCTGCAGCCAATATAATAAGGAAAGGCTTAGCTGTTTCGCCTGGTATAGGTGCTTTTCCTTTTCCTCATCTGTGCAATCATAGATATTGCCGAGAAAATAGTCATTCATCGGCCAGTTCAGCAAAGTCACATCACCTGCTGCTCTCGATGTCCGGAATTGATCCTTGCTGAGAATTCTCCTGTACTCCCAAAGAGGGTAGCCGGATTCTTCCCTGAAAACGGTATATTTCCGTCTTTCCTTTGTAATCGGGTGAGGTGCATAAAGCCCCAAATACGGCTCCGGCCATATTTCCGGATGAAACGCCTTCCAAAAATCATACATATTGGGTTTGGGGATCGTATGGTCTTCTCCTTCCCTGTATTCCATTCCCAGCACATAGGTGAATGCCTGAATGTCATGGGGATCCGCTTCGTCCCGGGCATGCGGCTCCTGAGTGTCCGCCTTGCTTTCTGCTCCAGTAACATAGGCAAGGCCAGCAAGAGGCAATAATTCACCTGTCTCTGTTGCATCAATGAAATAAGCGGCCGACACGTCCTGAACCGTACCGGTCATTCTGTTTTTAATTGCTGCCTGCCGAATGGCACGGCCTTCTCTAATGACAGATACGACCTGTGTATCACGCAAAATCGTCAACTGGCCAGTCAGCATATAAGGAAGCAGCATTTCATTCAGGACATGATGGGTGACACGGGGATCATGGCATATACTGCTGACAAGACCCTTTCCCGGATTCAGAAGCTCTTCCCCATCTGCCGTTTTCATCGTTTGGATATACGTTCTTCTGACAAGCGACCGGTAATGGCGATATCGCTTCGTGGCTCCGAATGCCTCAATCCATTGATGCTCATCCGGGGGAACCCCCTGCGATGATACTTGCCCGCCAATCCAGCCTGTCTCCTCTGTCATAAGGACATGCATGCCTCTTTCACAGGCAGACATGGCTGCGGCACATCCTCCCAGGCCTCCACCGGCAATGACAAGATCGTAAACACCCTCATTCATCTACAGATAAACTTCCTTTCCTGACTCTGCCGATGTATAGACTGCATTCAGCATTTTCATTACCTGGACACCATCCGACACAGGAGCTATATTCTCTGTACCGTTCAAGCAGCTTGAAACAAAAGCATTAATCTCATTTTCAAATGCTTTTTCGAAGTTGAAAGTCAATTGGTCGATTTGCGGGGTGATATTCAAAATCGTATTATACTTCTCTGTGACCAGCATAAGCTCAGGCTCAATTTCCGCACCGCCCTTGTCTCCGAACAGCTTAACGGACACTTCCTCCTTCTTGGCCTGCAAAGCAAAGCTTACATCGACATATAGCGATGCCCCGTTTTCGAATCGGATCAGGGCATTGCTGAGATCCTCTACATCATTTAATGAAGGGTCATAATCAGCCGCCTGATAGAAGGAAAAATTCTCGATATGGCTGCGATTCCCTAATTTTCTATACGTATTCCCGCTGACCGATACCGGACGGGGCCTCCCCATCAAGTACCAGCAAATATCAACCATGTGGACGCCAAGGTCGATCAGCGGCCCGCCGCCGGACCGGGAGCTGTCACTGAACCAGCCGCCCGGGTTTCCTACCCTTCGTAAGCACGATGCTTTTGAATAATAGATTTCGCCCAAATCGCCATTATCGATAAATGTTTTCAGCAGCTTTGCATTATCCCCATGCCTTCTGACAAACCCGACCTGCAGGATTTTGCCTGTCCTCTCAACTGCATCCTCGACAGCCTCTGCCTCAGCCACCGTCATACTTAGGGGCTTCTCCACCAATACATGTTTTCCTGCTTCCAGCGCAGCGATAGCAATTTCCGCATGGGAGTTATTCCAGGTACATATGCTGACGGCCTCAATGGTGCCGTCCTCCAAGAGCTCTTGATAATTGCTGTATAGCTTGGAAACACCATACATTTCCCCTTTTTCTTCATCTTTAACTTTATAATAAATCTTACATCTAATTGCCCTTCCTGCATTGTTGAGTATATGTTTTTCCATGATGAACAAAATAATGGAAACGCGCTAAACTGGATGTGGAAGAATGTCAAATTT
>CAKQBC010000393.1 GCA_934215995.1 uncultured Bacillus sp.
ACGCATAATAGAGAAACCTCTTGTGATATTGACAGCTGACTGAATATTACGTGGGCCAAAGCCTAAGTGACATCAGCAGACAAATATAAATTAAGGCGGGCTTTTGCGGTGCCGGCGGTAATAGCCGGTCTGCATTCGCCATGCTGCCAGCCTTAGAATCTGGGGAGGAAGAATCGATGGAAAGAAGTTTGTCAATGGAATTAGTTCGCGTAACGGAAGGTGCCGCTTTAGCATCAGCACGCTGGATGGGCCGCGGATTAAAAGATGAAGCGGATGATGCTGCTACTTCTGCAATGAGAGATGTATTCGATACTGTGCCAATGAAGGGAACAGTTGTTATCGGAGAGGGCGAAATGGATGAAGCGCCAATGCTTTATATCGGGGAAAAGCTTGGAACAGGCTATGGTCCGCGTGTAGATGTTGCTGTCGATCCGCTCGAAGGCACCAATATCGTAGCATCTGGAGGCTGGAATGCATTAGCTGTTCTTGCGGTAGCTGACCACGGAAACCTTCTGCATGCTCCGGATATGTACATGGACAAAATTGCAGTCGGTCCTGAAGCGGTTGGACAAATTGATATTAACGCTTCTGTTTTGGATAATTTGAAAGCGGTCGCAAGAGCAAAAAACAAAGATATCCAGGATGTCGTGGCTACAGTGCTTAACCGTGAGCGCCATGAGCACATCATCAGCCAGCTTCGCGAAGCTGGTGCCAGAATTAAATTGATCAATGATGGGGACGTGGCTGGAGCCATTAATACCGCATTTGATGAGACTGGCGTTGATATTCTGTTCGGATCTGGTGGAGCACCTGAAGGCGTATTGGCAGCTGTTGCCCTTAAGTGCCTTGGCGGAGAAATTCAAGGAAAACTTCTTCCGCAAAATGACGCAGAGGCTGAGCGCTGCTTGAAGATGGGCCTCGATATTAATAAAGTCCTTCTTATGGAAGACCTGGTAAAAGGCGATGATGCCATTTTTGCTGCAACAGGTGTAACAGACGGAGAGCTTCTGAAAGGCGTACAATTTAAAGGCTCATATGGTTCGACCCATTCGCTTGTCATGCGTGCCAAATCAGGTACGGTCCGCTTTGTCGAGGGACGCCATAGTCTAAAGAAAAAGCCAAATCTTGTTATTAAATAATTTTCATAAAAGATAGATAAGAAAATGAGAGCTGGCCATCTGCGCCAGCCTGCTCATTTTCATTTCCTTCCTGCTATATTTTCCATCTCAAATTTAGTTATTGATTAATTTTTATATTAAGGGGTAAAATAGAGATTGTTTTTTAAATTGGCTCCAGCGCCTCCCCCCGAGGGTCAGGCAAGGCGCTTGCGCATTTCGGAGAAGAGGATGCCTCCAATATCAACTGAAAAACGGACAATAAACCGTTCCATTCCTCGAAACCTTTAATTAAGAACATAATGATAGATTCTTCAGCTATTTTCAGTGCCTCAAGTATCTTTCCCTTTCCTTTCATATAAAGTCCATTATTTGTACAGCTGCATATGGAGGAAATGATTGAAAATTTCAAAAGTGTGGTGTAAAAATGGGTTTAAACATTTCAAGTTTAGAAAATATGAAGCTGAAAGAGCTTTATGAACTTGCCCGTGAATATAAAGTTTCTTATTACAGCAAGTTATCGAAAAAAGAATTGATTTTTGCCATCCTGAAAGCAAGAGCAGAGCAGGAAGGCTACTTTTTCATGGAAGGTGTCCTGGAGATCATTCAGTCAGAAGGATTCGGCTTCCTTCGTCCAATCAACTATTCACCAAGCTCTGAGGATATTTATATTTCCGCTTCCCAGATCCGCCGTTTCGACTTGAGAAACGGAGATAAGGTTTCAGGAAAAGTCCGTCCTCCAAAAGAAAATGAGCGTTATTTCGGCCTTTTGCAAGTTGAAGCCGTAAATGGCGATGATCCGGAATCAGCAAAAGAGCGTGTTCACTTCCCTGGTCTGACTCCTTTATATCCAAACCGCCATATGAAACTGGAAACAGGTACAAGACAGCTGTCTACAAGAATTATGGACCTGCTTGCACCGGTTGGATTCGGGCAGCGCGGTCTGATTGTCGCGCCACCAAAAGCAGGTAAGACCATGCTTTTAAAAGAAATTGCCAATAGCATTACAACCAACCACCCGGAAGCGGAACTGATTGTTCTATTAATTGACGAGCGCCCGGAAGAGGTAACAGACATCGAGCGTTCAGTTGCAGGCGATGTGGTCAGCTCTACATTTGATGAAGTGCCTGAAAACCATATTAAAGTGGCCGAGCTCGTTCTTGAACGCGCTATGCGCCTGGTTGAGCACAAGCGTGATGTTGTTATTTTGATGGACAGCATTACAAGACTGGCAAGAGCGTATAACCTGGTTATTCCTCCAAGCGGAAGAACACTTTCCGGCGGTATTGACCCGGCTGCATTCCACCGTCCGAAGCGTTTCTTCGGTGCAGCGCGTAACATTGAAGAGGGCGGAAGCTTGACGATTTTGGCAACTGCACTCGTTGACACAGGTTCACGCATGGATGACGTTATTTACGAAGAATTCAAGGGGACAGGCAATATGGAGCTGCACCTTGACCGCTCCTTGGCTGAAAGAAGAATCTTCCCGGCCATCGACATCCGCCGTTCCGGAACGCGCAAAGAAGAACTTCTTATACAGAAAGATCATCTGGACAAGCTGTGGGCAATCCGCAAATCCATGTCCGATTCACCGGATTTTGCTGAAAAACTGCTTCGCAAGCTAAGACAGACAAAATCGAACGAAGAGTTTTTTGCTAATTTGGCAGAAGAAATGAAGGCTAAGCGCTCTTAATAACCTTGAATG
>CAKQBC010000394.1 GCA_934215995.1 uncultured Bacillus sp.
CCATACGATAGCCAAGATAAACAGAAGGCCTAAGATGACATATACCACATTGGAGAAGACATCCATGTATTCAACTATTTCATGCCAGTTGGATCCTACAGAAGCACCCACATTCACCAGAACTGTATTCCAGACGAGTGTTCCGATTGTGGTGAATAATAGGAACAGGCCGAAGTTCATATTCGACATCCCGGCCGGAATGGAGATAAGGCTCCGTACAAGGGGAATCACGCGGCAGAACAGCACTGTCCAAATGCCGTATTTATCAAACCAGGCGTCTGCTTTATAGATATCCTCCCTCGTCAGTCTGAGAATTTTCCCATATTTATCGATGATTTTTTCAAGCCGTTCTACATCGAGAAGAAGCCCGATACCGTAAAGAATGACGGCGCCAATCACTGATCCGGCTGTAGAAACGAGAACCACGCCTGTCACGGTAAGGTTAGTGCTATAGGTTAAGAATCCGCTGAATGTCAGAATGACCTCCGAAGGAATCGGGGGAAATACATTTTCAATGGCAATCAGGAAGAAGACTCCCCAATATCCAAACTGCTCAACAAGGCCTTTAATCCATTCTTCCATGAAAATTCTCCAATCTCTTTTTTTTCAAAAGTCCTGTCATTGTATTCTATGTCCAAACAGGACAGGGCAGTCATGCTTTCCAAAACCCTATTAGCATTATGACATAAATCGTCAGAAATTTCTCCCCTTTCCATTTGGGGAAACTATTTTTCAATATCAGGAAATTATGTATGATATACATATATAAACGTTTAGGAGGTCATATATGAAGCATGTGTACTTTTTTACTGGATTCCCCGGATTTATAGCTTCCCGATTAATCAAAGAAATGATCAAAGCCGATCCGGATTTTGATTCAGCCTATTTACTGGCATTGCCGTCCTTTCAATCGAAGGGGGAACAGGAAGCAGAAAAACTTACGAATGAAATGGACATCCCCCGGCATTCGCTGCGGGTGATCACGGGCGATATCACCAAGCCAGGCTTGGCTATTGGCCAGAAAATTGCATCCGAGGCGATTACACATGTGTTTCATTTAGCGGCCATCTATGATTTGGCTGTGCCTAAAGATCTTGCTTACAACGTGAATGTCACAGGCACCAAAAATGTGAATGAATGGGTGAAGCAGCTGCCTTCGCTTAAACGCTATGTTTATTTCAGCACTGCCTATGTTGCCGGAACGCGTGAAGGAAGGCTTTTTGAGACTGAACTGGAGAGACCGCCAGCCTTTAAAAATTTCTATGAGGAAACCAAATATGAGGCAGAGGTATTGGTAGAGCAGCTGAAATCGGAGGTGCCGGTCACAATTATCCGTCCAGGCATCGTTAAGGGCCATTCAACAACAGGGGAAACCGTGAAATTCGACGGGCCTTATTTCATTCTGAATACGATTCATGCCGTCCGGTTCCTGCCGATCATCCCATACATAGGGAGGTCGAAAACGACAATTAACCTCGTGCCTGTTGATTTTATCATCAAGGGGGTTGCTTATTTGTCTTTATCCGATAAGGGCGAAGGGAAAACGTATCATCTTACTGACCCGAATCCTTACACGTCAACCGAGGTCTATGAAATGCTTGTAGAAGAGATGGTGAAGAAAAAGCCGAAAGGAACGGTGCCGATTTCTTTGTGCAACCGTGCCCTTGCCTTCAAGCCGATCCGAAAATTCCTTCATACCGAACAGGAAACAACAGATTATTTCACCTGGAAAGGGGAATTCGACTGCAGTCTTGCAACGGCAGACCTGGCGGAAGCGGGCATCCGCTGTCCGGATTTCAAGGATGGGGTGCCGGCAATGGTCGATTTCTACATGAAGAACAGGGAAAACAAGCAATACCAGGTCGAAATCCGATAGTTGCCGGAACCCAGACCGTGAGCCCATAACGGGCTCTTTTTTTTGCTGCCGTGCTACAGCAAGCTTAAAAGAAGCACGAAAAAGGGGAACCCCAAATCAGCGGGGTTCCCCTAAATATTATATATTAAATTTTGAACGAGCTTTTCAACGAAACAATCAGGTTGAAGACAAGCTTATCTTCTGATGTCAATTTCGGATCTACATTAAAGTAACCGTGACGGAAGAATTGGAACTTGTCGCCAGCCTTTGCATCCTTCATATTCGGCTCGACGAATCCGTTATAGATTTCCAGAGAATCCGGGTTCACTTGGTCAAGGAATGTTTTCTCTGCTGCTTCGCCATCTGTTTCTGCTTCCTCTTCTTCCTTCAAAAGAGGGTTCAGGATGCGGAACTCAGCAGGTACTGCCTGCGTAGCTTCAACCCAGTGCAGCGTGCCTTTCACTTTGCGCCCTGTGAAGCCGCTGCCGCTTTTCGTTTCCGGATCGTACGTGCAATGAAGCTCCACTACATTGCCTTCTTCGTCTTTGATGACTTCTTCGCATTTGATGAAGTATGCATGTTTCAGGCGTACTTCATTGCCAGGGAAGAGGCGGAAATATTTCTTCGGCGGATTTTCCATGAAGTCTTCCTGTTCAATATAAATCTCACGGGAAAATGGAATTTGGCGTGTGCCCATTTCCGGGTTTTCCGGATTGATTTCCGCTTCAAGCCATTCGACTTGGCCTTCCGGATAGTTTGTGATGACTACTTTCAATGGTTTCACAATTCCCATTGTCCGAGGCGCTTTCAGCTTCAGGTCCTCGCGGACGAAGTGCTCAAGCTGTTGGACATCCACGGTTCCATAAGCTTTGGAAACATCCAGGCTTGCACAGAAATTGCGGATACTTTCCGGTGTATATCCTCTT
>CAKQBC010000395.1 GCA_934215995.1 uncultured Bacillus sp.
GCAGGCCGATACACCGCAGGAGCGAAAGCGACGAGGAGGATTGGCGTGCGCCCCGCGGAAAGCGTCCGCCCGTAGCGGAAATCAACAATATCATTTAATAGAAGCCTTTAGATAAAAAAGAACCCGAAACGCTTCGGGTTCTATGAAACTATGCTTTTTTCACTTCGATGAATTGGATCTGATGTCCGTCGATGGATTGTACTTTCAGCAGATAGCCCTGGCTTTCCAGTTCAGCATCCATTTCGACATCAAGATTACGGGTAAGGAACCAGCCTCCGATTGTATCCACTTCATCATGGGAGAAATCTGTCCCAAGCAGATTGTTCACATCTTCAATCAAAAGCTTCGCACTGAGGATATAATGGTTTTCGCCGAGCTTGCGGATATCCGCCACCTCATCTTCATCGAATTCATCACGGATTTCCCCGACGATTTCTTCAACGATATCTTCCACGGTTACAAGGCCGGACGTGCCGCCATATTCATCCATAAGGATGGCGATGTGTATCCGTTCCTTTTGCATCTTAACTAGAAGATCATTGATCGGGACATTTTCAATGACATGAATGACAGGATTAATGAATGGTTCAATGCTCCAGTTTTCATTTGTAAAAGGAGTATCCAGATTTGCAGTCAAAAATTCCTTCACGTTGATGAAGCCTTTGACATTATCCTTATCCCCATCTATTACAGGATATCTCGTATAGTTTTCTTCTTTGATGATGTTCAGGATATCAGAAAAAGTATCATCGATTGAAATCGATACGATCTCTGTGCGCGGAACCATGATTTCCTTTGCTGTTCTTTCATCGAACTCAAAGATGTTATTGACGTACATCATTTCATTTTTATTGATTTTCCCGCTTTTGTAGCTTTCGGAAAGCAAAATGCGCAATTCTTCTTCAGAATGGGCTACCTCATGCCCGGATGCAGGCTTAATGCCGAACAACCCGACAAGGAAACGAGCTGACCCGTTCAGGAACCAGATGAAAGGATACAGAATACGGTAAAACCAGATGATCGGCGTCGCCGTCAATAAAGTGATGGTTTCCGCTTTCTGGATCGCAAGCGTCTTAGGAGCCAGCTCACCGACAACAACATGCAGGAATGTCGCAAGGACAAATGCGATGATCAGGATCAATATATGCGATACGGATGGATCTACATTGAAGTATGAAAATAGAGGCGCTAAAATAACCTCGAATGTGGATTCCCCCACCCAGCCTATGCCAAGGGCCGTAACGGTGATCCCCAATTGACAGGCGGATAAGTATTCATCGAGGTGGGATGTTACTTTTTTGGCCGCAAGGGCGCCTTTCCGTCCATCAAGCACCAATTGGTCGATTTGGGATGAGCGGACTTTAACAATCGCAAATTCCGTTGCAACGAAAAAAGCGGTCAAAGCGATCAATATTGCAAAAATGAGTAAGTTAACAGTGGTCAATGGGCAGTCTTACGTATGTAAGACGTACACCTCCTTTTGAATTTTGAAAAATAATGATTTTGGGTTCAGTGAAGAAGAAGCAAGAGCGTCTGGATAAGGGAGAGGCTTTCATGTGAAATCTTCCCTTTCAGTTCTTCACATCTTTTTTTGTCGTGTTTTTCCAGATGCTGAAGGACTTCTGCAACTTCCTTCTCCAAATCCCTGATTTTCAGGCGCAATTCCAATACGTCGATTTCTTCTGAATGTTGGATATCCAGCTCTCTTTTGATTTCCTCCAATGTTTTCCCTTCCGATTTCCTGCCTTCGATAAAACCGATCCGGTCAATGGAAGAGGAATCATAGTAGCGGTAATTGGAAGACGAACGTTCCGCTTTCAAAAGGCCTAAGTTTGTATAGTAGTCTATCGTTCTTTTGGTAACATGTGTTTTTTCAGCTAATTCACCAATCCTCAGCTTCTCTTTCCCAACGGATACCACCCCAAACCATCACGTTTTGGTTATACTAGTATTATACTAGAGTAATGAAAAGAATACAAACACTCACCTTTTTAAAATTTAGCATTCCTCTTTTCTCAAAGATTCCTTTTGTTAAAAATTAATAGTGACCGAGTGAAAACCTAATCACAGACTGACAGATAAGGATTTTCGCCTGCGACTTTTTATATTCACCGAAGTTTTTTATGTCTGCACCAGCAAATGAGCGGCGCTTACATTTATAGCGACGCTCTTTTTATATTATTCACATATATCTTATTATATATTTTCAGTATCAGCACCTTCTGCTCCCCCACCAAAACCAAATAACCCTAAGGAGGAAACAACAATGGCCAAATATAATCCTTCAGTCAATCGGTTAAAAGATGCCACTCTTGTATCTCTCAATCGTTTCAGCAATAAAGAAAACAACCCGATCAGCAAAGAATGGTATGCCAAAGTGCGCGACGGTGAATTTAGCGAATCTGATGCAATCGGGCTAATCTACTACGGAATCGAAAATGGGTTCATAGGCAACGGAGACCTAATCATACAGATGTCCGAGCAGATAAAGGCATTGACAGCCAGAGTAGCAGAATTAGAAGAAAAGCTTAAATAGAAGGATTCGAGGCTTTGCTTATCGATGCCTCCCCTGAAATAACATGGTATGCGGATGCAAGGCAAGGGACCTTCCTTTAAGCCATAGAGGAGGTTCTTTTATATGTAATTCAAAGATAATGATACTATTACATATCCAATTCATTTTATTTCTTTTCGATAACAAGCGATACTTCTCCCGGTTGATATGAGATAATACTTTTTTACCAAAAAGGAGTTGATCCGAATGTTCGTGAT
>CAKQBC010000396.1 GCA_934215995.1 uncultured Bacillus sp.
GAGGTGGCTCATGGCATTCCGGGAAGCCGAGTGATTAAAGAGGGCGATCTTGTAAATATTGATGTTTCAGGATCAAAGGATGGCTACTTCGCAGATACAGGCCTATCATTTGTCGTTGGTGAAGACGAGAAGCTGCAAAAATTATGTGATGCGGCTCAGGAGGCATTCGATGAAGGACTGAAAAAATTAAAGCCGGGCGGCAAGCTGAGCCTTGTCGGAAAGACAGTTCACAAGGTTGCCAAAAACAATGGATTCAACGTTATCATGAATCTGACTGGACACGGTGTCGGCCGCTCCCTTCATGAAAAGCCGGATCATATCCTGAACTATTTTGATCCATGGGATAAACAGCTGTTAAGAGAAGGCATGGTTGTCGCCTTTGAGCCTTTTATCTCAAGCGGTGATGAAGAAGTAAGGGAAATGAGCGACGGCTGGACGTTCGTTACACCTAACAAAAGCCATGTCGCTCAATGTGAACACACCGTTGTCATCACAAAAGAAGGACCGATTATCTTAACGAAATAACCATGGACCAGGGGCATTGCATGTTCCTGGTTTTTATATAGTATTACGGTTAAAATTCCTTCTAAAAAACCTTCATTTAATATTGCCTGCGAAAAAATCCCTCAAAAATAATAAAAATTTCAAATTTAACGTAATGACAGAAACGCCTGCATGTACCATGGCACAGGTGAAGCCGATAAAGCCGAACTGCATTTCAAAACTATTTTCCAAAAGGGAGCCATGCCGGATGAGATCCCGGAAGCCGAATGGAAGGGTGAAGGTGAAGTCCTCATTACAGACCTGCTTGCCGGCCTCGGCCTGCTTTCCTCCAAAACGGAAGCCAGAAAAATGATTGCGGGCGGCGGCATCCGTTTAAACGGACAGAAAGTCGGCGATGTTCAGATGCTCGTGAAAATCACAGACGGATTAGTTCTGCAGGCAGGCAAAAGAAAATTTGTAAAACTAAGGCTTAGCACTGCAAAGTAGGCAAATCGCTTTTTCCTCCTGGCACTTTCAAGATATGATAGAATAGACGAAATTTTTAAAGAAAAGCAGGTGGAGGAAATGAAAGCGATCATTCATGAAGGAGTAGCAGGCCTCGCGGGATTATCTTATGGTGAACTGGAAAAGTCCGATCCGGGTAACGGCGAGGTGAGGGTGAAATTAAAAACGGCAGGCTTGAATCATCGTGATTTATTTGTCCTGAACCGCCACAAGCCAGAAGATCCTGCGCTTGTCATCGGTTCAGACGGAGCGGGAATCATAGACTCAGTCGGAGAAGGCGTTACACACGTGAAGCAAGGTGATGAGGTCATCATCAATCCCGGACTGGGATGGAAGGAAAAGAGCGATGCACCGCCAGCAGGCTTTGAAATCGTCGGCTTGCCGTTTCATGGCACATTCGCCGAATATATCACCATTCCTGCTGAAAACACAGCACCCAAGCCGGCGTATTTAACTTGGGAGGAAGCGGGCGTCCTATCACTGTCTGCACTAACCGCCTACAGAGCATTGTTCACAAGAGGAAAGCTTCAGTCAGGCATGAAGGTGTTCATTCCCGGGATTGGAGGAGGAGTTGCAACCTTCTTAATGCAATTTGCAAAAGCAGCGGGAGCAACCGTTTACGCAGCTTCCCGTTCGGAGGAAAAATGTCAGAGAGCACTTGAACTCGGTGCGGATAAAGCCCTGAACAGCAGTGAAGACTGGAATGGAGTCCTTGGCGGGGAAAAAGTGGATCTTGTCATTGAATCAGTTGGCCCTGCGACATTCAATAAATCGCTCGAAATCCTGCGTAATGGCGGCACCATCGTAACATTTGGCTCCTCCACAGGAGATCAGCTGGAACTAAATCTCCGCAGCCTTTTTTATGCCCAGCAAAACCTGCTTGGCTCAACAATGGGCAGCGCGGAGGAATACCATGAAATGCTCCAGTTTATTGAAAAGCATCAAATCAGGCCGGTATTGGATCAGGCGCTTCCGCTGGAAGAATTCGAGCAAGCTTTTGACAGACTCGAAAACGCAGAACAATGGGGGAAGATTGCTTTTAAAATTAGTGTATAAAAAAGGGGTGAGATTCTGCGAAAAGCAGTGTCTCACCCTGTTTCTTCCTGTCTAGCTCCAGAGCCTGCCCCCTCGAGGTGCCGGGGGCGGGCAAGGCTCTTTCGCTTTTCTTACACATGTAAAAACTTCACACAAACCGGATCCGGAACCATAACATCAGATTGAAGTAATGAAAGCTTCCCGGTATTCTCATCACGGGAATACAAAACAATATTGCTGGAATTCTGGTTGGAGCCAATCACAAATTTCTCGGTTGGATCAAGCACAAAGTCGCGCGGCCAGTTTCCTTCTGTGGAGGTATGCTCCACAAACGCAAGCTCTCCATTATCCGGATTGACGGAGAACACCGCAATGCTGTCGTGTCCGCGGTTGCCGGCATAAATGAAGCGGCCGTCTGAAGAAATATGAATGGCGCTTCCCTGGTTATTTTCCGTAAAACCTTCCGGAATCGTGGAAATAGCCTGCTTTTGAACTAAGCTTCCATCCTCATGATACTGAAGCAAAAGAACCTCTGAGCTAAACTCAGTCATTACATAGGCGTACCTTCCATTTGGATGGAACACAAGGTGTCTCGGACCGCTGCCCGGCTTTACAGACAGGATGCTTTTTTCCTTCAGAATTCCATCATTCACTTCATACGTAATCACCTGGTCCGTTCCCAGGTCAACTGCAGCTAAATACTTTTCGTCTGGAGTAAGTC
>CAKQBC010000397.1 GCA_934215995.1 uncultured Bacillus sp.
GGGCGGCCCCGATCATGTTGTGGCATCCGTTTTCCTGCGGATTGAAGGGGATGCGCCAGGGAGTATGTTCTTCATCCTGTCGCTGGGGCAGGCGGAGTATTTTGTCAGGGAAATGACCGGAGATCCATGGTTTAACCTGGAAGACGGCTCCCCATCTGAAATCGGTTTGTCGGCGCTTCAGGAACTCGGCAATATTCTATCCGGGTCCTACTTGTCTTCTTTGTCGGATTTCACGAACCTGAATCTATATCCTTCCGTACCTGCTTTATCAATTGAAATGACGGGAGCAGTCATAAGCTACGGTTTGCTGGAACTTTCACAGGTCGGCGATTATGCGATTGTCATCGATACAGCATTGTCGGAGGATGGACAGAACAAAAGCGTAAATGGACATTTTTTTCTGCTGCCCGACCCTGCAGCATTTCAAACGATATTCGCATCGTTGGGAGTGCCGGTGAATGATTGAAAACGCAAACGTTGTGAAGGTGGGAATCGCAGATATGAATATAGTGCGTTCTCCTTCCATCATCCGTACAGCCGGTCTCGGTTCGTGCGTCGGTGTGGTGCTGTACGACCCCGTGAAGGAAATTGCGGGAATGGTTCATATCATGCTTCCGTATTCATCTTTGGCGAAAGAAAAGGAAATAAATCCGGCTAAGTTTGCCGACACAGGGATTGAGCTTTTGCAAAGGGCGCTTGAAAGGGAAGGTGTAAGGAAACCGATGCTGAAAGCTAAAATTGCCGGAGGCGCCCAGATGTTTCAGTTCAACTCCGGCAGTGACCTGATGCGAATCGGTCCGAGGAATGTGGAGGCAGTAAAGAAAACACTTGAACAAATGAAAATTACGCTGGTTGCGGAGGACTGCGGCGGGAATAATGGCAGAACGATTGAATTCAACCCCCGGACAAGATTATTGAGCATAAAAACCGTAAATAAAAACATCAGGGAAATATAGGGGAGCCTGTCAAGCAGCCGGATGAGCAACAAAAAAGGAACGAATGGTCTATATCCCTTGATATACAGCAGTGCCGGTTGTATGAAGGAACGTGTCAGCAGGGGACATCTTTGCTGGCTTTTTCTTATATTCGCTGCATATCCCGCAGAATGGCCTGCCGGGGAAATGGTGAATCCAGGTTAAAGAAACAGGAGTGTTGTGGTATAAAATGTATATTCTGCTATAATTATACTAAATAGATTTCGACATAGTATGGA
This sequence comes from uncultured Bacillus sp., assembly GCA_934215995.1. Classification (GTDB taxonomy): domain Bacteria; phylum Bacillota; class Bacilli; order Bacillales; family DSM-1321; genus Bacillus_AD. Next base: position 1,214 of record CAKQBC010000397.1, read on the forward strand.
ATGCAAGGAGGGGAATCATGACACAGCTAACAAGCGAGGATGAAATGCAGTGTTGGGTGCGTTGGAAAGAAAACCGGGACCCGGAGGCCGGGGACGTTCTTGCAAAGAAATATATGCCTTTGGTTTCCTATCATGTCCAGCGCATATCTGTCGGGCTTCCCAAAAACGTAAGCAGAGAAGAATTGCGCAGCCTGGGAATGATGGGGCTCTTCAACGCCCTGGAGCGTTTTGACCCTTCAAGGGACCTGAAATTCGACACATATGCCTCCTTTAGAATCCGGGGTACGATTTTGGACGGACTCAGGAAAGAAGATTGGCTTCCGAGGAGTTCTCGGGAAAAAACAAAAAAAATCGAAGGGGCCATTGAAAAACTGGAGCAGGAAAAAATGAGGGCAGTCACTCCGGAAGAAGTTGCCGATGCGCTTGAAATATCCACTGAAGAAGTAGTATCAACCATGAATGAAAACTTCTTTGCGAATGTCATGTCAATGGAAGAAAGCACTCATGACCAGGAAGAAAAGGAACAGAAATCATCCAATCATAAGGATGATAAATCCCCTTTGCCGGAAAATATTGTCATTCAAGGTGAAACGATCGCCGAATTATCCAAGGTCATCCAAACTTTAAATAAAAACGAGCAAATGGTCCTTCAGCTTTTTTATAAGGAAGAGCTCACTCTCACTGAAATTGGGCATATTATGGATTTGTCCACAAGCAGAATCTCGCAGATCCATTCAAAAGCCATCTTCAAGCTGCGCAACCTGCTATCCAAAATCATATAAAGATGTTTTATGGGAAAAGGGGAATATCCAAATGGAGGAGTTATTTGATCTTAATGTCTCGAAGGATAAGATGACGGCTTCGCTTTCATTTAAGAAAGGCACTGAAGCCGGCTCGCTGGTCACGGTTGAGGAGATACGCCGTTTTCTGAATAAAAGGAAAATTATTTTTGGAATCATACAGGAAAATCTTATGGAATTCGCTGAGGATCAAGAGGGCCGGGACAGGAAGATCATAGTCGCCAAAGGGATTCCTCCCGTTCATGGAAAGGACGGATACATCATTGATCAAACTGGGCGCATCCAGGAGGGCCAATCCTTGTCAGATGGAAGCAAGCCGGTCGATTTCCGCAATATTCATATGATACCTTCCGTCAAGGCGGGACAGGTCCTTGCCACCATAATTCCCCCTTCTCCGGGAATTCCCGGCAAAAGTGTTTATGGCGCTGCGATCGCTGCGAAAAACGGCAAGCCATATAAACTGAAAGCCGGAAAAAATGTCCTGTTTCATGCCGGACATGGCTGGCTCCCGGCACAGTTCTTATCCCCGATCTTAAATACCCGTACCGATGAATTCGGCGGAAGTCTGGAAAACCGTGCCCGATTTACCATGATGGTGGTAGACAAGATCCGTGAATACTGTGGCCCGAACTTCATCATTGAAGCCAGAATTTCCTGGAAAGAGGGAATGTATGACGGGTATCAGTTAGAGGACAGCATTGAATTCTGTAAAATGCTGGAAACCCACGGAGTTGATATGATCCAGGTTT
>CAKQBC010000398.1 GCA_934215995.1 uncultured Bacillus sp.
GGAATTGGCTGAACGCGGCAATATCCCGCTGGAGATAGCGACTGTCGATAAACCGAGAAATCCTCAATCGGAAGCAGAGAAGAAGATGGTGGAGGCCCATGGCCTTTTGATGAAGTTCTATCATCATTTGCTCCTGAATACAAAAGAAGGGGAGCCGGCTCTTCAATACCTGCTTGACAGGGGATTCACCAAGGAATCGATTGAGAGGTTTTCAATCGGCTATTCTTTGAACTCATGGGATTTTGTCCTTAAATTTTTGACAAAGAGGGGATTTGAAGAAGAACTCCTCGAAAGGGCTGGCATCCTTGTGCGCAGGTCCGATGACCAAAATAGCTTCGACAGGTTCAGGAACCGGATCATGTTTCCGATCAAGAACCATTCCGGTGATGTTGTTGCTTTTTCAGGAAGGGCACTGGACGGGGATGAACCCAAATATTTAAACAGCCCGGAAACGCCTATTTTCAATAAAAGCAAGCTGCTGTATAACTTCCATCAGGCAAGGCCAACGATCCGTAAAAAGGAGCAGGCGGTTTTGTTTGAAGGATTTGCTGACACAATTTCAGCCTTCGAGGCGGGAGTGGAAAATGGGCTGGCTACGATGGGCACCTCGCTGACCGATGAGCATCTTCAGATCCTGAAGAGGAATTGCTCAGAAGTAGTCCTCTGCTATGACTCGGACAAACCGGGATTAGAAGCGGCAAACAGGACGGCGGATATGATCCTTGAAGCAGGGCTTTCTGTAAAAGTGGCTGTAATGCCTGATGGAATGGATCCGGATGAATACATCAAGAAGTACGGCCGCGAGAATTTCCTGCAGGATGTCATAAATGATAACTTGACCTACCTTGCGTTCAAGATGCGGTTTTTGCGCAAAGGAAGGAACCTGAACAATGAAGGGGAGCGGATTTCCTATATAGAAGACATACTTAAGGAAATCAGCAAGCTTCCGAACGCCGTGGAGAGGGAGCATTATTTGCGCCAGCTGTCCTCCGAGTTTTCCTTGTCGCTGGAAACGTTGATGGAACAACAGAAAAAGTTGTTTTTCAGCGAAAAGAAAAAAGGGAACGTCCCCCGGCAGCATGAACAGCCTTCGGGCGGCATCGTCCTTCAATACGAGAGGAAGCTTCAACCGGCCTATATGAATGCTGAACTGCGATTGATCGCACATATGCTGCAGGAGAGGGAAACCGCTTTTAAGATAAAGCATATGCTTGGAGACAACCAATTCAATATTGATGAACACCAGGCAATCGCCACCTATCTGTATGGGTATTATGAGGAAAGCGAAGAGCCGGATATCAGTCTCTTTCTGTCCTACATACCAGATCCGCTCCTGCGGAAAGTGGTTACACAAATACAAATGATGTCTGTGTCCCCTGAACCTTCAGATCAGGAATTAAAAGATTACGTCAGTGTTGTGTTGAAACATCAAAAGTTGTTAAAGCTAAAAGATAAAGAAGCAGAAAAGATCGAGGCTGAACGCATGGGCAACCATATAGAGGCAGCTCGAATCGCTTTGGAAATCCTAACATTAAAAAAGAGTTAGGCTCTGGCGGCCTTTAAAACCGGCATGTTTGCCGGGAAGGGCGGGCCGATGCAGCTCCCCGCTGCAAACGGCAGAGCCGACGATTTGATTATAAATGAAGGTTATACTTGGTTTGCCGAATGTTTGGAAGGAGGGGAACACATGGCTGATAAATCAGCTCGTTCCAAAGAAGTAGAAAATGAATTGACACTTGATCAAGTAAAAGAGCAGCTCCTTGAAAAAGGGAAGAAACGCGGTGTGCTTACTTATGATGAAGTGAGTGAAAGATTATCGACTTTTGAATTGGATTCCGATTCCATGGATGAGTACTTCGAGTTCTTGAGTGAGCAGGGTGTAGAAGTGCTGGCTGAAGAAGATTCTTCCGATAGCGACCCTAACATTAAAGAATTGGAGAAGGAAGAAGAATTTGACCTAAATGATTTGAGTGTTCCTCCGGGCGTTAAGATAAATGACCCTGTAAGAATGTATCTTAAGGAAATTGGCCGTGTGGACCTGCTTTCCGGTGAAGAAGAAATCGCTTTGGCGGAAAGAATTGAGCAGGGCGATGAGGAAGCGAAGCGCCGTTTGGCTGAAGCGAACCTAAGGCTGGTCGTGAGCATCGCGAAACGTTATGTCGGTCGCGGAATGCTGTTCCTTGACCTGATCCAGGAAGGAAATATGGGCCTAATCAAGGCAGTTGAGAAATTTGATTACCGTAAAGGATTCAAATTCAGTACGTATGCCACTTGGTGGATCCGCCAGGCGATCACGCGTGCCATTGCCGATCAGGCAAGAACAATTCGTATTCCTGTGCATATGGTTGAAACGATCAATAAATTGATCCGTGTGCAAAGGCAGCTGCTTCAGGACCTTGGACGCGAACCAAGTCCCGAAGAAATTGCGGAAGATATGGATCTTACTCCGGAAAAAGTGCGCGAGATTCTCAAAATTGCACAAGAGCCTGTATCGCTGGAAACACCGATCGGTGAAGAGGATGACTCCCACCTTGGAGATTTCATTGAAGACCAGGATGCTACGTCTCCTTCTGAGCATGCGGCTTATGAGCTGTTAAAAGAACAATTAGAGGATGTCCTTGATACTTTGACGGACCGCGAGGAAAATGTATTGCGTCTGCGCTTCGGGCTTGATGATGGCCGGACACGCACGCTTGAAGAAGTGGGCAAAGTATTCGGGGTCACACGTGAACGTATCCGCCAAATCGAGGCGAAAGC
>CAKQBC010000399.1 GCA_934215995.1 uncultured Bacillus sp.
CGAGATATGAGATCGCCGTAATACATCAGATCGAGGCCAGCAATGATGCCGAGGATAGATGAGTTCTTCACAAGGTTGATGAACTGGTTTCCCAAGGGAGGAATCACAATTTTGATGGCCTGCGGTAAAATGACCGAAGTCATCGCCTGATTATACGACAAGCCTGAAGACCTCGCAGCCTCCATTTGGCCTTTCGGGACAGACAGGATTCCTGCACGGATCGCCTCTGCTATAAAGGCTGAAGTATAAATGATCAAGGCGATCACCCCGGATGTCATCCCATCGAGCCTTATCCCTACTGATGGAAGCCCGATATACACAAAGAAAGCAATGATCAGCAATGGGATATTCCTGAAAAATTCTACATAAGCCGTCCCGATCCAGTTCAATGGCCTAATAGGGGCAATCCTGAACACCGCCAGCAATGTTCCAAGCACAAAACTTCCAAGCAATGCAATTAAACTGGCCACTATAGTTGTCTGGAACCCTTTAAGGAATAAATCCATATTATCGAGCAATAAACTGAAGTCCAATGCACGCCCTCCTCTCATTAATCAAGATGAGCACATAGTGCGCTCATCTTGATTACCTATTCACACTATTGCTTTTTAATCCATGTATCGTGGATTTCGTCATATCTGCCTGAATCTTTCAGTTCTTTCAGCACTTTATTGATTTCATCGACAAGATCTGTGTTTCCTTTTTTCACTGCGATTCCATAAGGCTCATCTGTGAATGTATCCCCGACAAGTTCATAATTGTCGTCTTCAGCGGCCATTCCATACAGGATCGAATCATCGGTCGTAAGCGTATGTCCCTTTCCTGCCTTCAGGGCGGAAAATGCTTCTGCATAGTTTTCAAATTCAAGAACTGGGGCTTCCGGAGCCTTTTCACGGATATTGATCGCGGAAGTGGATCCTTTTACAGCGATGACTGTTGTATCGGCATTCAGATCATCAATGCTTTTGATGTCGCTTCCTTTCTTAACAAGCAAGGATTGTCCAGCCAGGAAGTAGACATCCGAGAAATCAACTTCCTTTTTACGCTCTTCGGAAATGGTCATAGTCGCAATAATTGCATCGATTTGGCCATTGTTCAGCATTGGGATCCTTGTTTTCGATGTAACTTCCTTAAACTCAACCTTTGTCTCATCCCCAAGGATGGACTTAGCGATTTCCTTCGCAATATCAATATCGAATCCTTCCACTTCTCCCGTAGAAGGGTTCTTCAGGCCAAACAGGCGTGTATCATGCTTAACGCCAATCACAATTTTGTCCTTTTCCTTAATTTCCTCCAAGGCACCCGATGCCGATCCTTCCGCATCCGCTTCCTCCTCTTTGTCTCCACAGGCAGACAACACCAGCAAGGCCATAAGTGACACAAACAACATCTTCAGCAACCATGACTTCTTCATACATTTCCCCCTTATTCCTTAATGATTTAATATACGGCTTAAGAATAGGCGAGCCCGTTCTTCCTTAGGGTTCGCATAAAATTCAGCCGGTGGTGCATCCTCTAAAATCTGTCCCTGGTCGATAAAGACGACCCGGTCGGCCACTTCCCTGGCAAATCCCATTTCATGGGTGACGACAACCATCGTCATCCCTTCCTTTGCCAATGCTTTCATTACATCAAGCACTTCCCCGATCATTTCGGGATCAAGTGCAGAAGTCGGTTCGTCAAACAGCATGATTTCAGGATTCATAGCCAGTCCCCTGGCAATCGCCACACGCTGTTGCTGCCCACCTGATAATTGGGACGGATAGGAATTCGCCTTTTCAGGAATTCCGACTTTTTCAAGATAATAAAGAGCTGTCTTTGTTGCCTCTTCCTTTGATTTCCCCAAAACTTTAATTGGCGCCAAAGTGATGTTTTCCAGCACAGTCTTGTGGGGATACAGATGAAAATGCTGAAATACCATCCCTATATTGCTTCGCAGTTTGTTAATGTCCGTTTTTTTGTCATTGACGCTTATTCCATTGACCGTAAGTTTGCCTTCCGATACCGTTTCAAGCTGGTTGATGCAGCGGAGCATGGTACTTTTTCCCGAGCCGGATGGCCCGATAATCACTACCACTTCCCCTTTGTTGATAGTCAGATTTATATCCTTAAGCACATGAAAACTGCCGAAATGCTTATTCACATTATCAAAAACAATCATTCCCCGTCTCCCCCGATCCATATTATCCCTATTGCACCTTATGTAATCTTGTACAAATTTATGTGCAGCACCCAAATCTATTAATCATATATTACCCTCGCTCTATTATTATTGCAATATTAATTATTTTCTAAAAATTTAAATATTTTTATTTGAACAGCCTTTCTTTTATATCAATATAGAAACAACAAGACATTTTAAGCACTTGTCCCTCCCCTATCAGAAGGAAAAACTTTATTGCGGTGTGCAGACAATTTCAATTTTGAACATTTCCTTTTAAGTTGCACCCCAGACTGATTGAAAACGTTTGTCGGCCGAGCCGGGCAAGCAACGAAGAATGCGGGCGTCTGCCAACAGGCTGATTGGGCTTTTATCCTCAACCCGTTTCTGGGATGCGAATCCTATTATTAAAGCCAGTCCCTTTACCAAAGTAGGACAGCAGCAATAACTGCCGATTGCCTTCCCCTTCAGATAAGGAAGAGGCCTATTAATCAATCGAGTAGAGGGGAAATTCAAATAAATTTCCGCCCCTCTCACACCACCGTACGTACGGACCCGTATACGGCGGTTCAATAGCTTGAGTGTATGAACTG
>CAKQBC010000400.1 GCA_934215995.1 uncultured Bacillus sp.
GTGTGATGGTGCCTGGATGGGAAGCGGAGAACGTATCATTCTCCCTGACATCCATAATGCCGTTCGAAGCGAATATGCTTTTAATGGCAGAGACTCTTTTGTTGCTGATTGATTTTCCGTGGATTGTCCCCAGATCAATGTCGAATGCACGTGATTCTGCAGCTCCATGTAAGTCCATAACGAGGGAAACAGCATGATTACGGCAAAGTTCAGCGAGTGCCCTTTTATAAGCGCCCCCTGTAATGAAATTAGGGTCTTCCTTCGAAAAACGGGAGCTGATGATCGCTGAGCATCCGGTGCTTTCATGGAGTAGTTCAGCAATTGCCCCTGTATAGACGTCGGCCTTTTTGCCCCGGTTCTGCCTGAAATGGTTGACCGCGTGGGGAGAGGAAAGCAGGATGTTGGCTGGGCCTTCATGGATTGTAAATGGTTTTTCTTGCTCTAATTGCCCATTGTAGCTGTCTTCGGCATATTTTTTTTCCAGCAATAATGCCCGTTCTTTTCGTTTCTCGGTGTCCATCGCATTCTCCTTGAAAAACAATGTTCTTCCTCCTCCATCAACTGCCTTTGCCAAGCACTAACCTAACCTTGGATGCCGTATTAGGAGGAGAGCGTATATAAACTATATTATAGAATGAAAAAAGAAGCCCGGGATATCTTTTTGATTTCTTACCGGCAATAAGAAAGCTGCCCATGCAAGCGGGGCAGCTAACGTATAGATAGAATTAGTTTTTAATAGGCTATTTGCCCAAAAGGTCGAAGGAGATCAATTCCTTGGATCCGGCCCTGTAAAGGATGACTGCCTTGTCGCCGGGTTCAAACTGATCGCTCTCGAAAAATGGCGTGGCCTTCAGGACAATCGCTTTCGATGAGCCAAGGCGGAATTCAACAAAGTTGCCGTCGGCAGCCCCATTAATGGTTACGGAAGCTTTGGAGACACCGTCAATGGCCAGTATTTGTCCGGGTTTGATGTTATTGTTTTTCAGCTTATTCGTTTCCCTGAGCGCATCAACAGTTGTCCGGTATTCACGGGCGATTTTCCATAGCGATTCCCCTTTTTGGACGGTTCTCTTAGCCTGGATCACTTCAACGGCAGCCTCTTTATCAGCTGGTTTACCGGGATTTTGTGGTGGGGATTGCCCAAGATCGCTTCCAGGCTTTGCGCTTTGCGGAGACGGAAGGATAACGCGTTCCCCGACCCGCAGAAAATCGCTTGTTTTCTTATTCAGCTTCAACAACTTGTCTATCGAAACATTTGTCTCCTTGGAAAGTTTGTACCATGTATCCCCTGGTGCAATCGTTCTTGTAACGTATTGGTTGTCAGGGTTTTCAGGGCTGTCAGAAGGTTTTTTGTCTGTTTCCGGAAGAAGAATGGTTTCACCGATCCAAATCCGGTCATTTGTTTTTTTATTGAGGAGTTTGAGTGCATCAAGGGTAACTCCGGCTTGTTTAGAGATTTTATAGAGGGTGTCCCCTTGTTTGACAGTATACTGTTTTGTGCCGGCTGCCTGTGCAGCATTAGCGGGTACCATGATGGAAGCAGCTATTATGGCACTGGCGGTCCCTTTTCGGAATGCAGCCGTTTTAGCCGTCCTTTTTTTCAGTTTCCGCTGTGCATGGTACTCCTTTCTGGTAATCCGATTATCCTTATGTACTATCATCCCAAATCCGACTCCTTCACCAATAGATTTCGACAATTATTGCCACTAAATGTCAAAATATTTCAAAAATATAACAAAATTATAACAAATCCACTGAACAGAAGAAGTGAGGAAATGACTATTTTCATATAGTTCCACAAAGAAGTAATAATTAGGATAAAAGGATTAATATGAAGGTAAAAAATAGGTAAATCATTAAGGGATTGGTCCAACAGTTATTTTTTCATAAAAATAAAAGGTGTAAAACGACCTGTTTTTTTGCTGAATTATATTGATTCCCAAGCACTATCTATGCAGAGTTTTTTCTGATGCAGACTGAAAAGCACCAGCCGGGTTTTTACTTTTATGCATAAAGTATGCACTCATGCATAGGTCGCTTTAATTACCGACCTGCAGGAAAATTGTATATCATTTGTCACAATTTTCTATATAATAAGGAAATAAGAGCATGTTAAATAAAATGTGTGGGGTGGGAAAGTACATGTCAGATCCTATCGAATTCTTAATGGAGAAAGAAAAACAGAATGAGTCCCAGGCTAAATTTGAAAGGAAGTTCGGTGAGCCGACTGCCGTCTTTAAAGGAGCTTCCTGGGCAGCGCTGATTGTCGGTGTCACTGCCTATCTGGTCGGGCTATATAATGCAGGGATGGAACTGAATGAAAAAGGGTATTATTTTGCGATTTTAGTGTTCGGGCTGTATTCGGCAGTATCCTTGCAGAAAGCCGTAAGGGATAAGGAGGAGGGTGTGCCGGTGACGGGCATCTATTATGGCATCAGCTGGTTCGCTTTAATTGTGGCGGTTTCTTTGATGGCCATCGGCCTGTATAATGCAGGGAGCATCATACTGAGTGAAAAAGGCTTCTATGCCATGTCATTCCTTCTCAGCCTGTTTGCGGCAGTCACAATCCAGAAGAACATACGGGATACAAAGATGGCAAGGGAAAGCGGCTGATCCATTGCCGTATTCAATACCAAAAAACGGAGGGAGCTTCCTGATGAAGCCCCTCTCAGACTGTTGACAAACGCTCGCATTCTTCGTTGCTTGCCCGGCTCGTCCGCTCATGAACCCCTTGTTCTATTCGCGTCTTCGC
>CAKQBC010000401.1 GCA_934215995.1 uncultured Bacillus sp.
AGTCAGACCCGCTGAATTGTTCGGAAAAGAAGTTGCCGATGTCTTTCGAGGTACTCTTAATGTTATACCAGAGCCATTCAAACATTTCATCGACTTCCTCTATCTCGCCCGAAACCTGCCCTGCCGACGCAAGGTATTTCTGCCCATTGATGACTGTTACATTCCCTTCAACAGTCCCTTCAATCTTAATGTCGCCGTTCCGGACAACAACATCCCCTTTAATGGTCTTCCCTTCAGGAACAATGACTGTGTCATTCTCCACCACTAAATCGGGCTGCTTCGAAAATGAAAACTGATGATCTTCTCCCCAACTGCTAAAGAAAGAGCCAGACATAAGCACCAGGAACAAAGAAGCCGCTGTAAGCAGGGGATGGCTTTTAAACCATCTTTTTACGCTTACCTTTCGTCTTTCTTTAGGAAGCCTCGCCATTACATTTGCCGTGAAATTATCCGGCAGTGTCACGTCCTTGCTGCCCTTCACAAACATAATGGCCCTTTTCAGCTCATGGAAATACGTTTGACAATCCTCGCATGAAAGCAGATGATGCCTAAGTTTTTTCTCGTGTTCTGCGCTTATGTCGTTATCCAGATACTCATGCATATATTCAATGTATTCATCTGAACATTTCATTTTTCACACCTGCTTTTTATAGATTGCTTAATTGTTTCCGTAATGCTTCCCGCCCTCTGTGAATCCTCGTTTTGATTGTACCGATCGGCAAATCAAGTATTTCGCTGATTTCCTTCAAGGAGAGTTCTTCAATATATTTAAGGACAATCACTGTCCGGTATTTCTCCGGCAGCTTCAGGATCTCTTTCTGGACCGTATCCTGCAGTTCCAGGCTTTCCAATTCTTCTTCCGGCATCACTGTATCAGCGGCAATCTGCGAGTACATGGTAAGCCCTTCTGTTCCGGCCACTTCGGCATCCAAATGATAATCAGGCTTCTTTTTGCGTATTCGGTCTATACATAGGTTTGTTGCGATCCGGTACAGCCATGTCGAGAATTTCAGCTTGATGTTGAACGTGTGGATGTTTACATAGGCCCGGACAAATGCCTCCTGTGCCATATCCTCCGCCTCGTGCCGGTTCCCCAGCATCCGGTAGCATAGCTGAAAGACTTTTTCTTTATAGATTTCAACTATCTCCCCGAACGCATTGTGGTCGCCCTTCAAAACCTCTTTAATTCTTTGCTTTACGATTACATCCATTTCCCTGCTCTTACCCCCGCTCCAATGCGGCTATACGATATTTACGTACCGTAAGCATAAAGGTTTCATTTTTATTTCTAATAAATTTTCCAAAATATGTTTATATTATCGAATGAATGGGTAGTTTGTTCTAGTATCAACTATATTGTGAGGAGGCCTTTACATGGGAACAAATGAAGCTCTTTTATTAAAAGATATCGAATATACACGTGAAAGAATGGTGTACTGTGCCATGCGGTCCTCGATGAGCAGCCATAAGGTTGTGCAGCTGAGCATGGAACTGGATGAACTTCTCAATATGTACTCGCTTTTAATAAAGAAGTAGAAAATGGGCCTCTTACCCAAATATTATTTTTCAAACGATTAAACCAGGGTCTCACCAAATAATGAACCAGCGAGCGCAACTGCCACTGAGGCAGTTCTATTTTTTTCATCCAAAATCGGATTTACCTCAACAAATTCCGCAGATGTAATAATATCCGCTTCAGCAAGCATCTCCATTGCCAGATGGCTTTCCCTGTAGCTGATTCCGCCATAGACGGGTGTGCCGACCCCAGGGGCATCAGACGGATCCAGGCCATCAAGGTCTAGTGACAAATGCACCCCATCGCATCTATCCTTCAGATAGTCAATCGTTTCTTCCATCACCCTCGTCATGCCTAAACGGTCGATCTCATGCATTGAATATACCTTTATATGTAAATCTTTAATAAGCTTCTTTTCTCCTTCATCAAGCGCCCTGGCACCGATCAGGACAATATTCTCCGGCTTTACTTTCGGTGAGTAGTCTAAAATATTTGTAAATTTTGAATGGCCCAATCCTAAGCTCGCAGCCAGCGGCATACCATGCGCATTTCCGCTTGGCGAAGTTTCAAATGTATTGAGGTCGCCGTGTGCATCATACCAAATCACTCCAAGATTCTCATAGTACTTTGCAATACCGGCCAAGCTTCCCATTGCGATGCTGTGGTCTCCTCCAAGGATTAAGGGGAAGTCTCCCTTTTCCATTATTTCATTAACCTTCACGGCCAGCTTGTGATTGATATCTGCCACCAGGTCGACAGTCTCAACCTGTTCATCTCCCACCATTGATTTGCCGTTTGCCAGGTGAATATCCCCTAAATCCGACACCTTATAGCCCAAGTTCTCCAGGCGCTCTTCAAGGCCGGCATAGCGAATCGCACTTGGTCCCATATCGACGCCCCTTCTCATCTGTCCCAGATCCATAGGCACCCCGATTACCGATAACTCTTTCTTCATATGTATCCCCCCTGCTTTTCTTCTATTGTAACGTACCGAAGCAAGACGGCTCAATATGTAAGGAAGCAACATTTTCCAAACACGGGAAAGGCGGGATACAGGATATCGCAAAGCAGAACAGCATAGGAGAATGATATGGCAGCTTTCCCGAACAAATAAAAAAAACCCTTGGAACATTCGTCCAAGGGTAATAGTATGTAGTGTTTGGTGGAGCCTAGCGGGATCGAACCGCTGACCTCCTGCGTGCAAGGCAGGCGCTCTCCCAGCTGAGCTAAGGCCC
>CAKQBC010000402.1 GCA_934215995.1 uncultured Bacillus sp.
TTTGAAGATAAATATAAAAATAAAGAAGGAATAGTTGCTCATTTTTTATTTGATCTTGATTTTGTCAATGTGAAAAAAGAAATGATAAATGTGGAAGAAGAACACATACTTGGAAGATGTCTTGATATTGATGTTTATGCATATAAAAATGACAAAGTTATAGGTATATCAAGGTCTGATTTATTTAAAAAGCCTAGAAAATGCTTTATTTGTGATTTAGATGCAAAATTATGTTCAAGAGCACAAACTCATACTATGGAAGAAATAAAAAATTACGTGAACAACATCGAATCAAGCCATGTGATTTATGGTGGAAACCTTTGCAAATAGTTCTATTTTTTGTTATATTTAGTGGCATATAAAACAGAATAGCAATTTAGGCAAAGGCGCCTCTGACGGATTTCATCCACGTGAAATCCGCAGGGGCGCTTTTTGCTTTTTGGAGGGTGGTGCGAAGTTTGGACCGTACAACATCCCGGATCGAGACGCTAATAAGCGCCGGCATTGACATCGGCACGAGTACGACGAAACTGGCCATCAGCCGCTTTTCCTTAATGAATGTGGCTGGCGGCACCCATGTGCCGCGCATCGAAATTATCGAAAAAGAAATTTTATACAGAAGCCCGATATTCCGTACTCCTTTGCTGTCACCGACAACGATCGATATAGCAGGCGTCGAGAAAATTGTGGCGGATGAATACCGGAAAGCAGGCATACAGGCATCAGACATCGGCACCGGGGCTGTCATCATTACCGGTGAAACGGCAACTAAGCAAAATGCTGAACAAATGGTGCACCAGCTTTCTGATGCGGCAGGGGAATTCCTCGTGGCAACGGCGGGTCCCGATTTGGAAGCGATCATTGCAGCCAAAGGTTCGGGAGCGAGCACCTATGCAAAAAAGACAGGCAAGGCAGTCGCCAACATCGATATTGGAGGCGGGACAGCAAACATTGCTGTCTTTCAAGGCGATCGTCTTGAAGGAACATGCACGCTCCATATAGGAGGCAGATTGATCGAGTTTGAAGATAACCGGGTGAAAAGCATCTCTCCGCCAATCGAAAATCTGCTCAAACAGGAAGGCTGGGAGCTGAAAGCCGGCGACAGCAGCAGCCACAGCATCATAGGAAAGGTTGCCGGAAGGATGGCGAAAACGATTGCCAGGGTCCTGAAAAAAGAATTGGGGCCAGAAGATGATGTGCTTCTGCTCGGGCATAAGCCGAATTGGGAATGCCGGGTCGATTCACTGACTTTTTCCGGGGGCATATCGGAATGCATGTATCGGCTGGAGGAGCCGGGGATTTCGAAGGCCATCTATGATGATATCGGGTTGGAGCTTGCGGAAGCACTGAGCCATGAACCGGAGCTGCAGGCATGGGAATGGGCCATGCCAGAGGAGACTGTCCGTGCGACTGTGCTCGGTGCAGGGATGCAAACGACAAACATCTCAGGGGCGACGATTCAAGTGGAAAACAGCCAGCTTCCACAAAAAAACCTCCCGGTGTTTGAGATGTGCTTTGGTGGGGAAATCGGCGGGGCAGAGAAGCTTAAAGCTGCCATGGAACAGGCGATCGCCATGTACGATCCGAACAGGGAAGGGCAAAATTTCGCCCTCTATCTGACCGGATTTCCGTACGTCGGCTTCCGGGATATCCAAACAATTGCCCGCAAGTTGCTCGAATGCAACCATGCCAAGCCGAAGCCTGAACAGCCATTGGTCATTGTATTGGAAAGCGACCATGGGAAAGTGCTTGGACAAACGCTGCAGGCGATCAATCCGGATCAAAGCATTCTCTGCGTCGATCAGATTGAGTTGGAGCACGGAGATTATATGGACATCGGCCGATCACTGCATTCAGGAGTCGTGCCGGTTGTCATCAAAACATTGACTTTCCATTCATAAGTTAGGAGGCAGGAGAGTTGAACCTTAAGACAACTATCGGAGGAGTTACCTATCAGTTTACCGGACTGAAAGATTTAATGGCGAAAGCGAACGAAGAAAAATCCGGGGACCGGCTGGCAGGATTGGCAGCAGAAACGGTCCAGGAACGGATCGCGGCCAAATATGTATTGAGCGATATCACGCTCGGTGACTTCCGCAATTATCCACTGATACCTGCGGAGTCGGATGAAGTATCCGAAATCATTGAAACGGATATTAATGAACCGATCTATAACGAAATCAAAAATTGGACAGTCGCTGAACTCCGTGAATACATATTGAGAAATACAACAGGCGATACCGAACTGAAACGGATCAGCAGAGGATTGACAAGCGAAATGATCGCCGCGGTTGCAAAGCTGATGTCGAACCTGGACCTTGTCCATGCAGCGAATAAGATTGAAATCATTACATCATGCAACATATCGATCGGACAAAAAGGAACACTGGCTTCGAGGCTGCAGCCGAACCATCCGACCGACAATATAGACGGGATGATTGCATCGTTGAAAGACGGGCTCTCCTACGGGATCGGTGATGCAGTCATCGGCATCAATCCGGTCGATGATTCTGTCGAGAGTGTAAAGCGCCTGCTTGAGGCAAGCCATGAATTTATCCGCGATTGGCAGATCCCTAGCCAAAACTGTGTGCTTGCGCATGTAACGACACAGATGAAGGCAATTGAAAGAGGGGCGCCCGCCGATATGATTTTCCAGAGCATAGCGGGAACCCAGCAGGCCAACCGTTCATTCGGCATTACAGCGCAGCTGCTGCATGAGGCAAACGATATGGCAAGGAAA
>CAKQBC010000403.1 GCA_934215995.1 uncultured Bacillus sp.
TCATTGAATTGTTTGATCATGCTGATCAAATCCATGGATGATAAATCGTACACCGATGTCGCTCCCGGAAAATCACCGACTTTCGATGGGTCGCCCGTTATGACAAGGAGCTCGTCCATCCCAAGTGTGTGAAGGCCCATCAGGTGGGACTGGAGCCCGATCAGATTATGGTCCCTGCACGTCAGGTGAATGAGCGGATTTATCCCCTCCGCCTGCAGCTTGCTTCCTAATGCCATATTGCTGATCCTTGGAGTCGCAAGCGAATTGTCTGCAAGCGTGATCGTATCCGCTCCAGCCCTCATCAGTGCCTTTGACCCCTCCAGAAACAAATCGGCGCCGAGTTTTTTAGGGGGATCCAATTCAACGAGTATCGTCCGCTTTTCTTTTGCTTTTTCGAATAAAGCGGGTTCCCGGACAGCACCGGCCGATTCATTCACTTCGATTTTCCTTTTGACCGGTTCTTTTTCGGTGACCGGCATTAAGCCATCCAGCACTTTTTTCACTTCACGGATATGATCTGGCGTCGTTCCGCAGCAGCCGCCGATGATTCGCGCCCCTTGCTCATACAAAGCGAGTGAGCTCTTGCCGAAATATTCCGAATTCGTTTCGTACTGGAGCCTTCCTTCCTTGTATTCCGGCAAGCTGGCGTTCGGATAGGCAGATATCACCGCAGTCTTAGGCAGAGGAACTTCTTCCAATGAACGGATCGTATGGAACGGTCCCAGCCGGCAATTGATTCCGACAGAATCTGCGCCCAAGCTTTCAAGGACTGAGAATGCTTCGCTCAAATGCATGCCATTTTCAAGATACCCGACTTCATGCAATGAAACATTCGCTATGATCGGCAGGCTGGTTTCCTTTCTGGCTATCGACAGCACTGTCTCCATTTCCTCAAAATCGTAATAGGTTTCCAGAATGATGCCATCCGGGTCTTCAAGGAGCAGGCTGAACAATTGTTCCCGGAAGTTTCTCTTGATGACATCGATTGTAAGGTCCGATTTCCTGTGGCTTCGGGAAGCCCCGATCGTACCGAACACGTACTGGTGGTTTTTTGCGGCCTTTTTGGCGATTTTGATTCCTTCGCGGTTAATGGCAGCCACTTGGTCCTCCAGGCCATATCTTTGCAATTTAAAATGGTTTGCCCCATATGTGTTCGATTGAAGGATATCGGCTCCTGCGTGCGTATACGCTTCATGAATGTTTTGCACAAGCACGGGATCCTTCAAGTTCAATTCTTCATAACATTGATCCATTCCGGTCGAATACAGCAGGGTTCCCATTGCCCCTTCTCCGATCAGTATGCGACTTTGAAGTTCTTTCCGAAAGTCCATAATTCCTCACCCCATACATATTCTTTTCAAACACCTCTGCTGATTCGTGATTAATATGCCATCCTGGTACATGCGGAAAAGGCCTTTTCTAAATCACTGATTAGATCCTCGGCATGCTCAATCCCTACAGATAGGCGAAGCAGGCAGTCATTGATCCCTTTTTCTTTTCTGATTTCCGGCGGTATATCTGCATGGGTCTGGGTTGCCGGATACGTGATCAGCGATTCAACCCCACCGAGGCTTTCTGCGAAACTGATCAGCTTCACATGTTCCAGAAGTTCCGCCGCTATTTCCGGCTGGCTCACCTCAAATGAGATCATCGCCCCGTACCCGGAACATTGGCTGTCTGTAATATGCTTTTTGGGATGATTGTCCATGCCTGGGTAATGCACAGCCCTGACCGCTTCATGGCAGCTAAGCCACTCTGCAATCTTTGCGGCATTTTGCTGCTGCCGTTCAAGCCGAAGGGCGAGCGTCTTCATTCCCCTGATCAAAAGCCAGGAATCTTGAGGCCCAAGAATCGCTCCTGCACTGTTTTGAAGCTTGTACACTTGCTCGCTCAATTCTTCCGTGGCGGCCACAACCAGTCCGGCAATTACGTCATTATGGCCTCCCAGATACTTCGAAGCGCTATGAACTACGAGATCCGCGCCGAATCGGATCGGCTTTTGCAGGTATGGTGTAAGGAATGTATTGTCTACAACAGTAAGAAGGCCATTCTCTTTTGCCAGTTTGCATGCTTCTTTAAGATCCGTCACCTTCATCATTGGATTGGATGGTGTCTCTATAAATAGGCCTGCCGTTTCAGGCAATATCGCAGCCTCTATTTCAGCACGATTGGATGTATCTACATATTCCGCTTTTATCCCATACAGGCTGAACGTTTCTTCAAGCAGCCTGTATGTCCCTCCATACAAATCATCCGAAACGATGATATGGTCGCCAGGCTTGAACAAGAACAGGATGCTGGTGATCGCGGCCATTCCGGAAGAAAAAGCAAACCCCCTGTCACCCTCTTCAAGGAGAGCGATTGCCTCCTCGAGCGCTTTTCTCGTTGGATTCGCTGTCCGCGAATAATCGAATCCAGTGCTCTGTCCCAATGAAGGATGCTCAAACGTTGCACATTGATAGATCGGCATGCTGATTGAACCTGTCTGTGGATCTTTCTTTACCCCTGTTTGCGCTAATTGTGTTTCAATGTTCATCATACATCCCCCTTATTTTGTTTGTCAGTTTCTGATGAGATTGATGGATTGTACACTGGATCCTGCATAAAAAAGGCACCCTTTGTTTAGAAAGAGTGCCCATAATTGTATACATCAGACCTCTCTCATCGTCTAGAAAGTAATTTCTACTGGCATTGGCACCGTTCAATAATTGATGGTTGCCTCAGCATCATAGGGCC
>CAKQBC010000404.1 GCA_934215995.1 uncultured Bacillus sp.
GCATGGAACTGATCAGCCCCCACGTATATGGATGCTGCGGATTATAGAATATTTCATCGACTGTGCCGATTTCCACTATCCTTCCTCCATACATAACGGCAACCCGGTCCGCTACATTTGCGACTACACCTAAATCATGTGTGATGAAGATAATGCTAGTATCTATTTTCTTTTGCAAGTCTTTCATCAATTCCAGGATTTGCGCCTGGATTGTAACATCCAGTGCAGTTGTCGGCTCATCGGCAATGAGAACCTTCGGATTGCAGGCAAGGGCGATTGCGATTACGACACGCTGCCTCATTCCGCCTGAGAATTGATGGGGATATTGATTGAAACGGGCTTCCGGCATCGGAATGCCGACCAGCTTCAATAAGTCAATCGCCCGTTCCTTTGCTTCCCTCTTGCTCATTTTATGATGTTTAATAATCGGTTCCATAATCTGTTTGCCGATTTTCATTGTAGGGTTCAAGGAAGTCATCGGATCCTGGAAAATCATAGAAATGTCTTTTCCACGGATTTTCTGCATTTGCCTTTCCGATAGTTTCGCAAGATCCTTGCCTTGAAACAGCATTTCACCCTGTTTGATTTCTGAATTTGAAGGGGGCAGCAATCTCATAATAGATTTTGTCGTAACCGACTTGCCAGACCCCGATTCTCCAACGATTGCCAATGTTTCCCCTTTGTACAGGTCGAAGTCCACTCCCCGGATGGCCTGAACTTCTCCGGCAAACGTATGGAAGGATATATTTAAATCTTTTACTTCTAATATTTTTTCCATTATGGTCACCTACCTTAATCACGCATTTTTGGATCCAGGGCATCCCTTAATCCGTCAGCCAGCAAGTTGAAGCAGATCATGATGATGCTGATCGCAATTGCCGGGTATATGAGCAGATGCGGGTATGTCAATAATGATTTGATTCCTTCATCAATCAATGTACCTAATGAAGCATCAGGTGGAACAAGCCCCAATCCTATGAAGCTCAAGAATGCCTCGAAGAAGATGGCACTTGGTATCGAGAACATTGTATTGATGATCATGACACCTGCAAGATTCGGAATAAGATGCTTAAAGATGATTTTCGCATGTGAAGCCCCAAGCGTTCTGGATGCCAGGACAAATTCCTGTTCTTTCAGCTTCAGTACCTGTGCACGGACAACCCGGGACATCGTTACCCATCCTGTAATAGAGAGAGCGATAATGATTGACCAGATGCCCGGATCCAAAACAAGGATCATAAGTACAACGATTACCAGGTTCGGAATCCCGATTAATATTTCGGTGAACCGTTGCATAAATGTATCGAGCCTTCCACCGAAATATCCGGATATCGCCCCATACGTGACACCGATAATCAAGTCAAGGAGAGCCGCTATGAAAGCGATCAATAAAGAAACTTGTGTTCCTTCCCAAATACGTGTAAACAAGTCCCTTCCAAGGGCATCTGTACCTAACCAGTAATACGTATCTTCCGGGATGTTCTTCATTTCGTAAGGATTGATTTCCTGTCCTGCCCTGGTTGTCATTTTCCCGTCAAAAGGAAGCCATTCGATATTTTCCAATACCGGTATTTTGGCAGGAAGGTTATTGTGGCGGACATTTTGGGTATCTCCGTCTTTCCCGCTGATTAGCGGGCCGACAAATGTCATGATGATGAACAGCGCCAGGACAACCATGCTGACCAATGCACCTTTGTTTTTCTTTATACGAAGCCATGAATCCTGCCAGAAATTCAGGCTGGGTTTGGTAATTTCCTCACTCTTATGCGCATCAATAATGGCCGGCTTAAATTTTTCTTTTGGAATATTATATTCAGTATTTGCCATTATTTTTTCCCTCCTGCGACACGAATACGCGGGTCAATCAGACCGTACAATATATCAACTATTAAAATGACAACGATAAACATCGCGGCGAATAACAAAGTTGTCCCCATGATGACCGGATAGTCATTCAATTGAATTGATTTAACAAATTGCTCCCCGATACCCGGAACAGCAAATACACGTTCAATAACCAACACACCCGTCATGAGCCCTACAGTCAATGGACCGAGTACCGTCACGACCGGAATCATAGCATTCCTTAAAGCATGCTTAATGGAAACTTCGAAGGAACTTGCCCCCTTCGCTTTCGCAAGGGTAATATAATCACTGCTCAAAACCTCAATCATTTCTGTCCGCATGAACCGGGCAGCAATGGATAACGGGAAGATTGCCAGTGCGATTGTTGGCATAATGGTGTATTCAAAGCCCCTCCAGAACGCAACAGGGAACCATCCAAGCTTTACACCGACAACATATTGCAGAACACCAGCAAACACGAAACTAGGTACAGCCTTTCCGATAACAGCCAAGAAAGTGGCAGTATAGTCAATCCATGTATTCTGATAAAGGGCTGCGATCAACCCGAGACCAATGCCCAATATGGATCCGACAATCATGGCTTGCAGGCCAAGCTGGGCGGAAGGCCCTAATAAATCACCGATTAATTGAGTTACTGGAGTATTATTGAATTGGAAGGATACCCCTAGATCCCCTTTGAGAATGTTGAGTATATAGTTCATGTATTGAACAGGAACGGGCTCATCCAGGCCATATTTTTCATTCATGATTGTCAATTGAGCCTCAGTTAATTTATTGGCACTTGCAAAGGGAGTACCAGGAATAATTTTCATGAGGAAAAAAGTGGCAGAAGCGATTAAGAACAAAGTGATAAAC
>CAKQBC010000405.1 GCA_934215995.1 uncultured Bacillus sp.
TATTACTCTATTATGCATTATTCCCTATCAATTCTTTCACTTGGTCGCGCAAAGCAGACTTTAAGAACTTCCCGACGGACGTTTTCGGTATTTCTTCTATAAAAAGAATATCATCCGGAAGCGACCATTTTGCAACTTGCGGTCTTAAATGTTCCAATATGTCTTCTTTTGTTATTCTGTCTTTAAACGCATCCTTCACGACAACACAAGCAATCGGACGTTCTTGCCATTTCGGATCCGGGACAGCGACTACGCATGCCTCAAAAACTCCTTCATATGACATAATTGCATTTTCCAAGTCGACGGATGAAATCCATTCTCCGCCGCTTTTTATTAAATCCTTCGTACGGTCGACAATCTTGACATTCCCTTCTTCATCAACTGTCACTACGTCACCCGTGTGGAGCCATCCGTCTCTGAACGCCTCATCCGAACGATCGTCTTTGTAATACTCATCCGCAATCCATGGACCGCGAAGCAGCAACTCACCCATTTCTTGGTCGTCCCAAGCTACTTCTCCATTGGCACCGACAACCTTCATTTCTAACCCCGGTACCAGAAGACCTTGCTTTGCTCGGATTGTCAGAACCTCATCGTCTGTTAAGTCATCCTGGTAACTCTTTAATGTTGAAATTGTCACCAATGGAGTCGTCTCCGTCATACCGTATGCATGGTAGAAAGGAATATTGTATTTAGTTTCAAATGTACGAATCAGACCTTTCGGAGCCGCAGATCCTCCGCACAATACAGCTCGCAAGGATGATGTATCATAGTTACCTTTTTCAAGTTCATTTAAAAGAGCAAGCCAAATAGTCGGCACTCCTGCTGTAATCGTCACTTTTTCATCTTGAATGAGCTGGGCCAATAGAGCAGGTGTGAATTGCGGTCCGGGCAACACTTGAGTAGTGCCGAACCAAGTCGATGCAAACGGCAAACCCCAAGCATTCACATGGAACATCGGTACAACTGCCATTGCAACATCCTTTTCTGATACAGCTGTTGTATCAACCAATCCAAGCGCATATGCATGGAGAACAATCGCTCGATGGGAATACACAACACCTTTAGGAAGACCGGTTGTCGCAGAAGTATAACAAAGACCGGCCGGATCATTTTCATCAATATCCTTTATGAACGAAAATGACGGGTTGCTTTCCGCCAGCAATTGCTCGTAAGAATATAAAGACTCAATTGAGCTTTCCGGTAATTGGTCTTTGTCTGTCATGACGATGTATGCCTCTACTGTTTTAAAAGCAGGAGCCAATTTTTCCACTAACGGCCATAAATCTTCATCAACCAGCAATACTTTATCCTCTGCATGATTAACGATATGAATAATATGTTCGGGATTTAAGCGCAAATTAATTGTGTGCAATACCGCCCCAAGTCCCGGTGCCGCGAAATACGTCTCTAAGTGACGATGATGGTCCAGGCAAGCGTACCAACGCGGTCGCCCTTTTGGACACCTAATTTTTCTAGTGCATGGGCAAGCTGGCGGGTACGTTCGCCGATTTGTTTATAAGTAAATCTGTGAATGCCCGTATGAGTACGCGATACCACTGTCTTTTTACTGAAAAACTTCTCTGCTCGTTCTAGAAGTGATGCAACTGTTAACTGTACATTCATCATGTTACATAACCACCTTCTTTTTATTTGACAAGCTTTTGTTTGACAATAGTTGCGATATTAGCACTTTGCACCAACAATAATATAGCAGAGGATGAAGTTATTTAGTTTAACCTTTCAATAATGGTTGCGTTAGCCATGCCGTTCCCTTCGCACATCGCCTGCAATCCATAGCGCCCTCCCGTTTTCTCCAGATACTGCAGCATTGTAATCATCAACCTTGCGCCACTCGCACCAAGAGGATGTCCAAGTGCAATTGCTCCGCCATAAGGATTGATTTTTTCATCAGGCACATTTGTTTCTTTCTGCCACGCCAGCACAACAGAGGCAAAGGCTTCGTTTATTTCAAAAACATCAATATCCTCAACAGACAATCCGGCCTTGAATAAAGCTTTTTCAGTTGCCGGAATCGGGCCAAGCAGCATGTAAGTCGGATCGGAGCCGATGACAACTCGTGTATGAATACGGAATTTCGGTGTAAAACCTAAACGTTCAGCAACCGACTTCTCCATAATTAGTAAGACTGCAGCCCCGTCACTTATTTGACTGGCATTACCGGCTGTAACGCGACTATCCTCTTTAAAAGCCGGTCTTAATTGAGATAGTTTTTGCAGTGAGGTGTCTTCTCGAGGTCCTGAATCGAATTCGAAATTGAATAGATTGCCTTCATCATCTTCTACTTCGCAAGGAACGATATGCTCATTAAATACACCCGCTTCAATTGCACGAAGGGCCTTTTGATGGCTATTGAATGAAAACAAATCCAAATCTTCTCGTGTCAGCTGGTACTTGCGGGCAATTCTCTCTGCGGAAAGTCCTTGATGAATAATTTCATAAGCCGCAGTCAGCTTTTTACTTAATTTTGCATCTAAGTAATTGGAACCGATCGGTATTCTCGACATACTTTCCACTCCGCCGGCTATAACAATATCCATATCTCCGGATAAAATCGCCTGTGCAGCAAAATGAACTGCCTGCTGGCTAGAGCCGCACTGACGGTCGATTGTTACACCCGGCACCTCAATCGGCAATCCGGCAATTAAAGATGCAACTCTGGCAATATCTCCCGCTTGCTCGCCCACCTGAGAAA
>CAKQBC010000406.1 GCA_934215995.1 uncultured Bacillus sp.
AGTAGACCATGAAGCTTCCGAGAGTCATGCACAGTTCCGTCAAATCTTCCGGGCCTTCCCCTCTCAAGGTATCGATCGCTTCTTTCACTTCCAGTGCATTTCCGATTGCAAAGCCAAGCGGCTGGCTCATATCGGAAATGACAGCCATCGTGTTGCGCCCTACATTGTTTCCGATGTTGACCATAGCTTGCGCCAAGGCTTTTGCATCTTCAACTGTTTTCATGAACGCGCCCTCGCCTGTTTTCACATCGAGTACGATAGCATCCGCCCCTGCCGCGATTTTTTTGCTCATGATCGAGCTAGCGATCAATGGGATGCTTTCCACAGTAGCTGTTACGTCACGAAGGGCATACAGCTTTTTATCTGCCGGGGTAAGATTGCCGGTTTGGCCGATTACCGCGATTTTATTCTTGTTGACAAGGTCGATGAACTGGTCATTATTGATCTCTACATTGAATCCTGCAACTGCTTCCAGCTTATCGATTGTTCCCCCTGTATGCCCAAGTCCGCGTCCGGACATTTTTGCAACAGGCACGTCCACAGCCGCTACAAGCGGACCAAGCACCAGCGTCGTTGTATCGCCCACACCGCCTGTGCTGTGCTTATCTACTTTGATTCCCTCAATCGCACTTAAATCGATTGTGTCTCCTGAATGAACCATCGCCATCGTCAGTTCGGCACGTTCTTTTTCCGACATCCCATTGAAGTAGATTGCCATCAGCATAGCGCTCATTTGATAATCAGGGATGGCACCTTCCGTGAATTGCCCAATCATGCTGCGGATTTCTTCTTCCGTAAGCTCCTGCCCATTCCGTTTCTTCTCGATCAAGTCCACCATTCTCATAGTTAAAGCCCCCCTATCGAAGTAATTACATATTTTTTGTAATTTCTTTTACATATCTCAAAAAGTCATGCTTAACTTTTTCAGTCGTTTCGATTACTTCATCATGATCCAATGGCTGGTCAAGGATGCCCGCAGCCATATTGGTGATGCAGGATATTCCGAGCACTCTCATTCCACTGTGGTTGGCGACGATTACCTCAGGAACAGTTGACATTCCAACCGCATCGCCTCCAAGTACGCGCGCCATGCGGACTTCAGCAGGTGTTTCATAAGTCGGCCCTGTATTCCCCACATACACACCTTCTTGAATCTTGATGTTCAATTCTCCAGCTATTTTTCTCGCCAATGCCATAAATTCCTTATCGTAAGGATTGGACATATCCGGGAATCGCGTACCGAAACGGTCATCGTTAGGGCCGATCAGCGGGTTCGTTCCCATGAAATTGATGTGGTCGGAAATCAGCATAAGATCCCCAGGCTTGAAGCTTTCATTCACTCCGCCGGCAGCATTTGTGACGATTAGTTTTTCCACGCCAAGCAGCTTCATTACGCGGACAGGGAAAGTGACTTTATCCATAGAATAGCCTTCGTAGAAATGGAAGCGGCCCTGCATAGCGACAACTGTTTTGCCTTCCAGCGTACCGATCACCAGCTGTCCTGCATGCCCATGGACAGTCGATACCGGGAAATTCGGGATATCACTGTATGGGATCGCAATCGGGTTTTCGATTTCGTCCGCCAGCACACCTAAGCCTGAACCAAGGATCAACCCTATTTCAGGAGTGGCATCCAACTTATTTTTGATAAAATCCGCTGATTGTTTTACTGTATCGTACATTTCGTAAATCCTCCTTATTTTAATGATCCTAAGAAGCTCGTTCCATGCTCAGGCATCTTCACGTCAAAGTTTTCTGCAATTGTTGCCCCGATATCGGCAAATGTATGCCTCATTGGAAGCTCGCCAGGATTTTTCAGCTTTTTGCTGTACACCAATAACGGCACGAATTCACGCGTATGGTCTGTTCCGTGGTGGATAGGATCGTTTCCGTGGTCAGCTGTGATGATCAGCAAGTCATCCTCCTTAAGCTCTTTCAGAACCTCTGTCAGGCGGGCATCATACTCTTCCAAAGCTTTTCCGTAGCCGATCGGGTCCCTGCGGTGGCCGTACATCGCATCGAAATCAACAAGGTTCAGGAAGCTGAGTCCTTTGAAATCAGTGTGGATTGTTTGCATCAATTTATCCATGCCATCCATATTGGAGACAGTGCGAAGGGCTTCCGTCACGCCTTCCCCATCGTAAATATCGGAAATTTTCCCGATGGCCAGCACATCATATCCGCCGTCTTTCAATTCATTCATGACTGTGCGCCCGTATGGCTTCAATGCGTAGTCATGGCGATTGGCAGTGCGGACGAAATTGCCCGGCTCGCCAAGGAATGGGCGTGCAATGACCCTTCCAAGCATGTACTCTTCCCTTAATGTCATTTCACGTGCGATTTTGCAGATTTTATACAGCTCTTCAAGAGGCACAACTTCTTCATGCGCAGCAATTTGGATAACCGAATCCGCTGATGTGTAGACGATCAATGCCCCAGTTTCCATATGTTCAGCGCCAAGTTCATCAAGGATGCCCGTTCCGCTCGCCGGTTTATTTCCGATTACCTTGCGGCCAGTCTTCTCCTCAAGCTCCTGGATCAGCTCATCCGGGAATCCATCAGGGAAAACGCGGAATGGCGTTTCAATATTCAAGCCCATGATCTCCCAATGCCCTGTCATCGTATCTTTCCCGTTTGATGACTCCTGCATTTTCGTAAAGTAAGCCTTTGGCTCGTTTGCCTTTTCAACCCCTGGAATTTCTTCGAT
>CAKQBC010000407.1 GCA_934215995.1 uncultured Bacillus sp.
GTACAGGGCCCGGTCGTAATCCGTTTTTTTCATTTGTTTCTGTCCCCCTTAAAGGAGATTATTGATATCATATGCAGTTATCATGAAAGTTTGCCATGCAAAACTTGGGCAGTTTGCATAATGGCGCGCAGGAAGTTTCCAGAGCTTTTCGCGCTTCATTCGGAATATACGCTATGGGCAGAAGCAGGCGCTGTTACAGGGCTGCTATGCAACCTTAGTGTTGGAGGGGCAACATTCCATCTTCAATTTACGGCTATCAACCAGGACAAGGGTTTGGGCTCATAGGGAATGGCTTACCCTGCAATTATTGGTCAAAAAACCATTATTTTTTTATGACATTGAAATCATTTTCGAGGAGAAGCCAGTTTTGCGGGAAAGAAAGGCCAAGTTTCCAGTAGCTCATGCCATATAGATTCAGTTCCTTCAATAGGTTGAATTTGGCTTGGATTGAACGGGCATCCTCAAACCAGACTTCATGGTCGCTGCCGGATGGATCACGATACGTAAAAAAGGGGGCCTGTGCCGTTTCGTCGTACTTAATAACGGCATTGTTTTCCCGGGCAATTGTAATGGCCTGTTGTGGGCTAACTGCCTTTGCTGTGGTTCCCGGCTTGAAAGGAAGGGTCCAGTCGTAGCCATACAGGTTCTGCCCCATCATTACCTTTCTGCTCGGTATTTCGGATACGGCGTATTCCAGGACCTGGCGCACCGGGCCGATCGGTGATACGGCTTGAGCGGGACCACCGCTGTAGCCCCATTCGTATGTCATAATAACGACAAAATCAACTATTGCCCCGAGAGTCGGATAATCATGGGCCTGATACCAAACGCCTTCCTGGTTAGCCTTTGTTTTTGGTGCCATGGCAATCGATATATCCCATCCTTTTTCATCGAACCGTTGCTTCGCTCGCCGGAGAAAGTCTGCGTAAGGCTCCCTGTTTTTGGCTGTCATCGCTTCAAAATCAAAATGAATATCCCTGAATCCATAATTGCTTGCTGTTTTCTCAATATTATCGAGAAGTTTATTCTGCACACCCATGTCAGTCAGGAGGATGGTGGCGAGATCATCGCTGAATTTCTCTTCTTCAAGGTTGCTGACAACCATCATAAGCACCACGCCGTTGTCTTTTGCTATCATTGGGAAACTGTCCAAAAGAGGCGGTTTCAAGCTGCCATCTCGTTTGGCCTCAAAACTGAACGGGGCCAAATAGGTAAGGTGGGGTGCTGCTTCCCGGGCACTGTTTTCAAGCGTTTTTGAAACAGCGGTCCCTCTCGGTTCGATATAGGCATTGAACGCTGCGGATGTCTTCTTGGCCGGGGGAATATAGAGCCTTGTCCCTGTAAGCAATTGTTTGTTCACAGCAATCCGGTTGATTGAGGCAAGCTCCTGCGGCGTCAAATCGAACTTCTGGGAAATTGTATATAAACTATCCCCTGGCTGAACGTAATAAAAGCGGCCGGTAATCGGGATGACAAGAGCTTGCCCGACAACCAGCCTGTCTGGTGCGTCCAGCTGATTGGCGCTGATGATTTTTTCGGGGCTTATACTATAGGCCTGTGCAATGCCGTATATACTTTGTCCTTGGCTTACCACATGTATTTGCATGGGTACCCTCCTTTATGTTCCAAAATCTCTATTACTTAATGTATGATATAAAAATAAAGTTCAGAATTTTTAATTTCATGTGAATGAATAGTGGTAAGGACAGGAGGAAAAGCTATGAACGTATTGGTTATCGGCGGGACGCGCTTCTTCGGGAAAGCGCTTGTGCAGCTTCTGGTTGAGAAAGGGCATGATGTGACAATCGCCACAAGGGGACTCACAGAAGACCCTTTTGGGGAAGAAGTTAAGAGGTTAAAGATAGACAGGGAAAACGAACAATCAATGAAGGAAGCATTCGATCCGTTATCCTTTGACCTGGTGTATGACACAATCTGTTATTCATCCGAAGATGCCAGGATCGCATACGCCGCATTGAAAGGGAAAGTGAAACGGTATGTATTTGTTTCTTCAATGGCGGTCTATGACAAAGGCTTCAATTTGGAAGAAGGGGATTTTGACCCTGAAGCATATCCTATGCACATGGGGACAAAGGAAGCTTTTACATATGGGGAAGGGAAAAGGCAAGCGGAGGCATTCTTCTGCCAGCAGGCCGATTTCCCTGTAGTGTCGGTCCGTTTTCCGGTAGTGCTTGGGAAAGACGATTATACGAAGCGTTTGCTCTTCTATTGTGAAAAGGTGTTCAGAAAAGAAGCGATGAGAGCTACTGGAGGGGAATTCAGCTTCATAAACGGGAATGAGGCAGGGCGCTTTTTGGACTGGATTGGAGAACAGTCCTATGCAGGACCGATCAATGCCAATAGCAATGGAACAATATCCTTGAAGGAAATCCTTCTTTATATCGAAGAATTAACGGGCAATGGAGCCATTCTTGAACAGAATGGGGAGACGGCGCCGTATAACCACTATGTAAATTATACATTGAACAATGGATTGGCCTGGAAGCTTGGGTTCACATTTGATGATTTGCATCAATATATATTCCCGTTGATCGGCTATTATATAGAAGAAATCAAACAGGGCCGCTAACCTGTAATTGAGTTTGCTGAATGAGACCTCCTAGGGAGATTTCAGACTGTTGACAAACGCTCGCATTCTTCGTTGCTTGCCCGGCTCGTCCGCTCATGAGGTGAACAGGA
>CAKQBC010000408.1 GCA_934215995.1 uncultured Bacillus sp.
TTAAGGTCAAAGAAGTCAACGGAAGCATCCTGGCTGAGAAAAACAGATTCTCGCGCTGGGGGCCTTACGTGAATCACATCGGATTGATCATTTTTCTGATCGGGGGCATGCTCCGCTTTGTGCCTGGCATGTACCACGACAGCGTCCTTTGGGTAAGGGAAGGGGAAACAAAAAGAATTCCGGCCACGGACGGGCAATATTATGTGAAAAATGAGAAATTCACGCTTGAAGTCTACGACAAAGACACAGAAAAGGAAGTATTTTCTGAAGCTATCGAAAATAAAGGATCGATGGCGAAAAACTTCCAGACAGATGCGGTTCTTTATGAACGGACATCCGAAAATGTTGCCGGTGAAGAGGCGAAACTGAAAAAAGTGGACGAACACGCAATCAGAGTGAATGAGCCATTGAAAGCAGGGGATGTAGCCCTCTATCAGGTGGACTATAAGCTTGATGAGCTGAGCAGCATGTCATTCGGCCTGATAGATAAAGAAACGGAAAAGGAATTCGGCGAGGTTACAATTAACCTGCATGACCCTAAATCGGAATATGACCTAGGGGACGGGTATACTGTGAAAATCAGAGACTACTACCCGGATTTCGAGATGGACGACAATGGGAAACCGACTACCAAATCCAGAGTGCCGAATAACCCGGCCTTCATCTTCCAAATGATCACGCCGGACAAGCCTGAAGGTGAAGTCAGCTTCGTAGCCATACAGAACACAATCGAAGCGTCCGGTGAAAATGCATATAAAATGGCCTTCAAGGGTGTGGAAACCGTCAATGTGACAGCGCTCACAGTCAGGGAGGACCATACGCTGCCATTCCTGGTGATAGGAGGCGTGATCTTCATGATTGGTGTTGTCCAGGGTGCCTACTGGCAGCACAGAAGGATCTGGATACAGAAGAAAGACGGCAAACTTTTGCTTGCCGGCCATACGAACAAAAACTGGCATGGCCTGAAAACGGATCTTAAGAAGACAATCGATGGACTCGGATTGGCAGAACCGGAAGATAAGCTTGACGAGAAAAAATCATAATCAAGGGGGTAAGCTGGTTGGTTGAAATAAGCGGTAATTTATTGTTTTTGGCGTTTATCCTGTATCTGGTGGCAACCGTTTTCTTTGCCGGAGCGATTAAGGGGAAACAGAATGATGGGACGAGGAAGCTGAACAGATGGTCGCTGATCGCAATCTCCCTTACCATTATCGGATTCCTGGCATCGCTCGGTTATTTCATCACAAGATGGATTACGGCTGGGCATGCGCCGGTCAGCAACTTGTATGAATTCGCGACATTTTTCGGAATTGCGATAATAGGGGCTTTTATTGCCATATTCTTCATCTATAGATTAAATGTCCTTGGATTGTTCGCCCTTCCTATCGGAATGCTCATGATTGCGTATGCATCCATGTTTCCGAGCGAAATTACGCCGCTTATCCCGTCACTGCAAAGCTATTGGCTGCATATCCATGTAACCACTGCAGCATTGGGGCAGGCGATTCTAGCGATCAGTTTCATTGCCGGGCTGGTTTATCTGGTGAAGGTGACAGACCACGCCAAAAAGTCAGCCACGTCTTTTTGGCTTGAAGTGGTGATGTTCTTTGTTGTGGTGACTGTCGGATTCATCCTGGTTTCATCCATTTTCGGAGGTATGGGATACAAAGCCGAATTTGAATGGACCGATAAGCGGGGAGAAGTGCTGAAAGAAGAGTACCGCATGCCTGCCCTCGTAGGATTTCATGAAAATGAACTGCTGTCAGAAGGGAAAATGGAGCCTTTGGTTGACATGCCGAACTGGGTCAATGCCCTGAAGCTCAATACAGTGCTTTGGTCATTGATTGCCGGTACAATCCTTTACCTGGCTTTGCGCATCATATTCAGAAAACGCATCGGCCAGCTTCTTCAGCCTTTTGCCAAAAAAGTGAATCTGGACTTGATGGATGAAGTCGGATACAGATCCGTGCTGATCGGCTTCCCTGTCTTTACGCTTGGGGCGCTGATCTTCGCCATGATCTGGGCGCAGATTGCATGGACAAGATTCTGGGGATGGGACCCGAAAGAAGTATGGGCACTGATTACCTGGCTGTTTTACGCCGCTTTCCTTCATTTACGCCTATCAAAAGGCTGGCATGGGGAAAAATCAGCGTGGCTTGCGGTGATTGGCTTCGGTATCATCATGTTCAATATGATATTTGTAAATCTTGTTATTGCAGGTTTGCATTCTTACGCTTAAGAGGAAAAGGCTGCAGCCTGGGAATCCATTTCCGGCTCAGCCTTTTTTTGGAATTGAGGGGTGGCGTTCCAGGTATATGAAATTTGGGAGAACCCTTGCCGGGACTGGGATGAGGAGAGAAATATGGAAAGGCTGTTTCTCTTTTTTCACTTTTTATATATAATAAAAATATAATAAAAGAGTTAGAAACTATTAAAAAATGTAAGTCTACTTTACCATTACCTGTAGTAGAAGTCGGGGAGGAAGCATAAATGGAGAACAATATAAAAATTCTGGTAGTTGATGACGAAGAAAGAATCCGCAGGCTGTTGAAAATGTACCTTGAAAGGGAAAATTATATAATCGACGAAGCTGAAGACGGGAATGAAGCATTGGTGAAGGCAAATGCAGAAGACTACGATCTGATCCTTCTTGATATTATGATGCCGGGCAAGGATGGCATTGAAGTATGC
>CAKQBC010000409.1 GCA_934215995.1 uncultured Bacillus sp.
GAAAATAAAGCGGGGAATTATTAAAGAAGAGACACCACAGCCTATCGATGAAAAAATTGCAAACGCACTTGAAATTGTTGGATCAGAAGCACATAAACAAATAGAAAAAGAAGCAGCTGAACGTTCAGTCACATTGGTTAAAAATGAAAGAGGTGCACTGCCGCTGCAATTATCTCCTGAAGATAATATAGTCGTTGTCGGCAATACGTATATTGCAGACTTAAAGAACGCAATCAGTAAGTTTCATGCAAACACAACGGTCATCCAAACCTCAAGCTATGCATTAACGGAAGAGCAGAAGCAGCTAATCAGAAATGCGAGTGCTGTTATTATGGGCTCCTATACGTTTAATGTATCAGGCCGCTCACCGGACAGCGCTCAGATGAAAATGGTTAATTCCATCATTGCTGAGTCAGAAGCTCCAGTCATTTCGGTTGGCATCCGTAACCCATATGACATCATGGCTTATCCGGAAGTTGATGCCTACATTGCGCAATACGGATTCAGGACGGCAAGCTTTGATGCATCTGCAGGTGTTGTTTTTGGCCAGGTTAATCCTTCAGGTAAATTGCCTGTAACAATTCCGGGTCCAGATGGCAGTGTTTTATATGAATTTGGCCATGGATTGAGCTATTAGGCACACTGCTATTTTTAAATAGGAAGGGGTACAGGCAGCCTTAGGGATTTGCCTGTGCCTTCATTCTTAATATTAGTAGAATTTTTATCGTTGGAATTTTGGAAATTTTCTAGCTCCACCCCCTTCCCCACCAAAATGTAGGGGATGGACAAGGAGCTTCCGCTTTTCTGATCAAGGAGGGAAAATATATGAAGAAATGGTTTATGGGGTTTTTGACAATGATTCTCGTACTCTCTTCTTTAACTGTTGTGCTTGCAGATAACGGCAATGGCAAAGGAAAAGGCAAGAAAAAGAAATTCGAGCTTGGAGTTGAAGTTCTTTTAGATGATAAGAAGGATCTCATAGAGGGGAAAAGAGTGGGCTTAATCACAAACCCGACTGGGATAGACCAGAATTTAAACAGCATTGTCGATATTCTGCACAATGATCCCGATGTGGAGTTAACAGCTTTATATGGCCCGGAACATGGAGTCCGCGGAAGTGCACAGGCGGGAGAATATGTTGAGTATTATATCGATGAAAAGACAGGGCTTCCTGTTTACAGTTTATATGGAAAAACCAAGAAGCCTACACCTGAAATGCTGGAAAATATCGATGTGCTCCTTTTTGATATCCAGGATGTAGGAACACGTTTCTACACGTATATTTACACAATGGCATATGCAATGGAAGCAGCAAAAGAAAACAATATTCCTTTCATCGTGCTGGACAGGCCAAATCCTCAAGGTGGAACAAAGGTTGAAGGACCTGTGCTTGATATGAAGTATTCCTCATTTGTGGGGAATTATTCGATCCCGCTCCGGCATGGGATGACTGTAGGTGAACTGGCCGAATTATTCAATGAAGAGTTCGAAATTGGTGCAGATTTAACTGTTGTCAAAATGAATGGCTGGAAGCGAAATATGTATTATGATGACACCAGCCTTCCGTTTGTCATGCCGTCCCCTAATATGCCCACTTTAGAAACTGCTTTAGTATATCCGGGAGCTGCATTGATTGAAGGGACGAATGTTTCTGAGGGACGCGGAACAACGAAGCCGTTTGAATTAATTGGTGCTCCATTTATCAACGCTGATGATTTGGCTGGACATTTGAACAGTCTTAATCTTCCGGGGGTAACCTTCAGAGCTGCTTCGTTTACACCAAGCTTCTCTAAGCATGCAGGACAGCTTTCACATGGGATTCAGATTCATGTTACACATCGCGATGCATTCAAGCCTGTCGAGACCGGACTTCATATCGTGAAGGCGATCCATGATATGTATCCGGAAGACTTCGAATTCCGTGCCGAAAACAGTGCAGGAATTTCATTCTTTGACAATCTGATGGGCAATGGCTGGGTCCGTGAAGACATTGAGGAAGGGAAGCCAGTTGAAGAAATCTCCTCCAAATGGCAGAAAGAATTAAAACAATTCAAAAAGACACGTGAAGAATATTTACTCTATTAAACTCGCAGGAAAGAACTTGGCGGCAAAATGCCCCAGGTTCTTTTTTTATTATATGGCGGGTCGGCATATGATGGTGTCTGGTACTGAATTATAAAGCCTGTTCATATTATGTAATAATCCATGCAGAAAGAGGTGTGTAAAAATGTTGGGGTTTTTACAAAAGATTGGCAAGTCTTTAATGCTGCCGATTGCAGTCATGCCTGCTGCTGCACTTTTGCTTAGGCTGGGACAGGATGACCTTTTAGGCATTCCGTTTATATCTGCAGCCGGGAATGCTGTGTTTGGACATTTGGCTCTCTTGTTTGCCATCGGGATTGCCATCGGTTTGACGCTCTATGTTACCCGAAAAGGGAACATCCTTGAAAACCGCTTCATCTTTAACTTATTGAACTTTTTAATTAACCTGATTCGTCCGATCCCATTCATTATCTTCCTATTTGCGATTAGTCCGTTAACCCGGATTGTTGTAGGAAGTACGATTGGAATCGGAGGAGCGGTATTCCCGATGACGATCGTTGCGGCATTCTCCATTGCCCGTGTTGTCGAAAATAACCTGGTCAGCATTGACCCGGGAGTGGTGGAAGCTGCAAAAGCGATGGGAGC
>CAKQBC010000410.1 GCA_934215995.1 uncultured Bacillus sp.
ATACAGCAGCAACCCCAACGAGCAAAGTCCAGCCATATCGGCTGAAGAGACGTCTCATAATCATCCTCCTTTATGCATTTTGTTCCTTAAATTTGGTCTGTTGCTCCTTGTAGTAAGGATCATCCGGATGTTCCTTGGCCAATTCATTCAGCGCTTCCTCAAATAGATGAATATTTATATATTCATTCAGTTGGATTTCTTCCACATCTTCGACATACCCGATCTCCTGCATTTGCTCCCACATTTTCAAAACCCCATTTTGGTTCGGGTCAGCAGAATAGTGGGAATGCTCCTCATTGACGATCTGGTCAATCGTTTCATCATCAAACTTAAAGTGCGGCTTTGCCGCAGCCACCGCTTTCTCCGGACTTTCGACCTTTGTCCGTTCCGCTCTGATAAGTGCTTTCAGGAAACGTTTGTAGGCTTCCCCATCCTCATCGTCCAGCAGTTCCGTCCTCGTCACCACACGGCAGCATACATGTCCCGGATTCAGATCATTGCTCCAGCCGATTGCGACGAGTCCTGCCTCCAATGCTTTCGGATATACACTATTGGCCGCAACAGCCACATCAACTTTCCCGGATGCCACTGCTTCAAGCAAATTGCTGCCGGTTTTGAATTCCACGATCTCCAAATCTTTTTTCCAATCGATCCCCGCTTCCTCCAAAGCTGACCGGAAAACAATATCTGAAGTGAAAATGCGGATGGTCCCCACTTTTTTTCCTTTGTAGTCTTCCAGGGAATGATAGTTATGTTTGTTTTCTTCCTTCACAAGGATGGGGTGCCCCCCTTCCAAATGCCCGCCGATAATCGAAAAATCTGAGCCGTTTGCAATAAAGGTCAAAGGACCGGCTGTACCGAAAGACAAACCGATATCAATTTTCCCGGCTTGAAGCGCATTCAGCCCATCAGCTGAACTGGCAAATCCGATTGGGTTAACCGTGACACCCTCTTCTTCAAAATAGCCCTCTGCAATCCCTATATCCAAGAGGGGAGCCCCTCCTGACTGGGAATACCCGACATTGAGTTCATACTTGCCCTCACTGTTCTTCGCTTTTTCTGCCCCTGTTTTGCTTTCTGTGCCACAGGCCGCCAAAATACCGATACTAATAGCCAGCAAGCTTACGAATACTCTTTTTTTGCCCATCCGTTTCTCCTCCAATTCTTAAATGCCATAGCCAGGCGACCTTACATCATCTGCCTCTTCCATTTGATCAAGCAGCTCACGGTTCATGACCGTCAGCAAATATTCCCTGAATTCAATGAATGCCCTGCTTTCATATAATGCTTTCCTCGTTTTTCTCTTGTCTAAGGGGACCTCAATGCTGGAAATGCCCGCCCCTGTGTTTCCCGTTGAAAAAAGGATGATCCTGTCCGCCAAATAGATTGCTTCATCCGCGTCATGCGTTACAAATACGATCGTTCGTTTCTGCTCCCTTGAAATTTGCAGAAGCAAGTCCTGAAGCTGGATTCTTGTTACCGGATCCAAGGCGCCAAACGGTTCATCCATCAATAGTAAATCCGAACCGAACGCAAGCGCCCTTGCGATGGCAGCCCTTTGTTTCATGCCTCCGGACATTTCACCCGGGTATTTTTTTATCGCATGGTCAAGCTTCACCAAGCTGAGGAATTCCTCGGCAAAATGCTGCAATTCCTTCTTCGATTTTTTCCCTTTCCACTTTTGCTTCAGAGCCAACACTACATTTTCCCTCGTTGTCAGCCAGGGAAATAACGAATAGTCCTGAAACACGACACCGCAATCAGGCTGCTGATCCTGTGCGGAAATGCCATCCACTCTTATTTCTCCCCGGTTTGGCTGTTCCAGCCCCGCCAGCAGCCGCAGAAGCGTGCTTTTTCCGCAGCCGCTTGGGCCCATCAGGACCAAAAATTCCCCTTCTCTTACTTCAAGTTCGATTCCATTCAGGATTTTGCTTTTTTCATATCCAAAATGGATATCGGAGCCCTCTATTTTCAGGCCCCGTTTTTCCGTATCTCCGTCAACTGTGACGGATTCAGTTAATCGGGCTGTATGAATCAATTCTTATTCCTCCTTCCTCTTGCCTTATTTTGCTTTCAGTCAGCCAGGATGTCCTTTCCTATCTCCTGTACAGCCGCATCGACAGGCACATGGAGCGTCATCGTCCTCAAATTCCGCCAATATCGGTCAAATCCGTATCTGTTCGATGTTGCCCTGCTGCCCATCACCTCAAAAATCCTCGTTGTCAGGTCCAGCCCTGCTTTCGTTGTGAATACTTTCGCGATATTTGTGATTCGATCCAGCTCCCTTCTATCTTCGGGTGTGGTTGCTGTCCCTTTATCCCATAGCTTCTGGAATAGCCGGTCTGATTTTACCACCAATAAATGTGCGGCTTCCAGCTGGACTGCGAATTCACCATAGTGCCTTTGGATATTCGGATCCTCTGCCGCAGATTCATGTAAAGGAGATCGCGGCCTTGTTTCCGTTTTTGTATAGTGGAGAGCCTGTTCAAAAGCTCCCTCCATGATGCCTAAATGTACGTGATTCAATATGAAATTCGCAATGTTGACACGAAGTCTCGTGAATTCATTCCGGTTTGTCCCATACGGAAGAACTTCCTCCTCCTTCACGGCCACCTCGTCGAAAAGAATCGTTCCACTGTCGGTCTGTCTTTGGCCGAAGTTATCCCAGTCGTACTGTAAGTTTATCC
>CAKQBC010000411.1 GCA_934215995.1 uncultured Bacillus sp.
AGCTGACATTCATTATTTCAAATGCAAAGGCATTCCTGGCCCCCAATTCATGCTGTATTTTCGCCGCGATTGACCAGACAGGATAATCCTTATGAGGGCTGCCGAAGTAGATGACGGCATCTATGCTGGAAGGATCATATTTCTTGAAAATCGGCTGTGCCGCTTTTATGGCAAGGTCGGACGTCAGAACATCGGGAGGGGCAACATGCTTTTGCCGCAGGCCGAATTTCTCAATGATAACGCTTTCAGGAATATCCGTCTTCTTTGCCAGTTCTTCAGCAGTCTCAATCTCTTCCGGAAAGTATACACTTGTCTCGATAATCGAAACCATGTCTCTCATATCTGTTCCCCCTCTTTCGGCACAAGCATGGCAGCCATGCCTGTCAGGATTAAATCGCCATTTTGATTGTGGCATTCTGTCAGGAGCTTCAGGATCCGTTTTTCTTCTTTCCATTCAGTGACTGTCCCTGTCGCAGTAATCGTATCGCTGATGAACACCGGATGCTTAAATGCCAGTGTCTGTTCCAAATAAACAGAACCCTTGCCCGGCAGATGGACGCCGAGCAGCTGTGACAAAAGGCTCGATGTCAGGAGGCCATGGGCGATTCTCTTTTGAAAACGTGTAGATTTTGCATATTCACTGTCAATGTGTATCGGATTGAAGTCTCCGCTTATACCGGCGAACATGACAAAATCCGTTTCTGTTATCGTTTTGCTGCAGGATGCCGTCTGTCCTGTGTAAAAGTCAGCCATTCATTCTCCTCATTTCTGTATTATTTTGCCGAGAGCATTTTTTTGGATTTTTCCTGTGGCATTTTTGGGAAGTTCATGCAAAAACCTAATTTCCTTCGGGATTTTATACCGTCCAAGATGCTTCTCGCAATGTTCCTTCACTTCATCGGATGTAAGGCTGCCCTCATCCTCAAGTACCACAAACGCAACAGGGACTTCTCCCCATTTAGGATCACTCACACCTACAACGGCGACTTCCTTTACTTCCTTTAATTGCCCGATAGCCTGTTCGACCTCCAGCGGATAAATGTTTTCTCCGCCTGAAATGATCATTTCCTTTTTTCTGCCAACTATATAAAGGAAGCCTTCCTCATCTTTCCTTGCCAGATCTCCCGTCAGAAACCAGCCTCCATGCCAAGCCTCTTCGGTGGCATCCGGCCTATTCCAATACTGCTTCATAATATTAGGCCCGCGAACGGCGATTTCTCCAACTTCTCCGGGAGCCGCCAACTGGCCGTTTGCATCCAACAGTTCATACTCGCTGTACATGACCGGCTTTCCAATTGAACCGGGTTTCCTATCCGCATCTTCCCTTGATAGCATAAAAAGTGTCGGGGATGTTTCCGTCATTCCGAAACCCTGGCCCAAAATATGGCCCTGCCCCTTGTATTTGCTGAAAAGCTCAGACGGGCAAGGCGCTCCGCCATTGTAGAACCATCTTACGGACTCCAAATTTGTCTTGCTGAAAGCTGGATGACCAAGGAGAGCCTGATGGATGGCCGGAACCCCCATAACAATCGTCGCTTTGCATCTTTCCATCATCTTCAATGCCTTTTCCGCTTCAAATTTACCCGGTATAATGACCGTTCCGCCGGCAAACAGCGTCGGAAGCGCAAATAAACCAATACCTCCGATGTGAAAGAGAGGAAGCAGAACAATTGAGCGGTCATTCGATGTCAAATCGATTGCCAGCATATTATTGATGGCATTCCAGAACATATTTTTCTGCGTCAGCACAGCCCCTTTCGGTTTTCCGGTTGTGCCGGATGTATAGCAGATCAGAAAGGAAGCGTTCTCATCAATCGGTTCAAAGGAAATATCCGAAATTTCATGAGAGCTCCCTGGCTCCATTTCAGAAAAGTAACGAATGTTGCATACTTCAGCTAAAGCTGATGCTTTTTCCGAGTGATCCTGATCGGCGAACAAGAGCTTTGTCCCGCTGTCGTTCACTTGGTAAGCAAGCTCATTTATTGTCAGCCTTATGTTCAGCGGAACCGCTACTGCTTCCAATTTGGCAATCGCGAAAAGCAGGATGAGATAGTCGATGCTGTTCTGTGACAGAATCGCTATCCTATCTCCTCTTTCGACGCTTAGATCAGCCTTCAGAAAGCCGGCCATCCGAAAGATTCGCTTATTAAGCTCTTCATAGGTGACATTGCCGTAATCCTCGGTGATGACAGCAATCCGTCCAGGCATGATCAGACTTCTTTTTTCAATCCAGTAAGAGATGCCATCCATTCATTTTCCTCCCTGTTCACTTTGTTTTCAGTCCATCAAAAATCAGTGTCATCGCCGCTTCAAAAGCTTCATCCGGTACATCCTGCTGCTCCCAATACACCCAGCGCATGCCGAGGAACTGGCCGATCGACATAAGGCAATAGGCAACCGTTTCCGCATCAATCTGTTTGAACTCGCCCGCTTCCGCCCCTGCTGCCAGGCTCTTCAGAAACCCGTTGGCGAGCTTGCCGTAATACCAGCGATACAGGTCCTGGTCGACCACAACTGCCTGCTGGACTATGCTATACAGATTTCTTCTGTTTTTGACCCAGTTAAAAAACGCCCTGAATCCTTTCCTTTGCGATTCCTCATATGTAACTGCTGCACTCATTTCTTCTTTGATGGCAAGCCTCAATTCCCGGCTGTACATTCTGATCAGTTCATCAAAA
>CAKQBC010000412.1 GCA_934215995.1 uncultured Bacillus sp.
TGCTTGCCCGGCTCGTCCGCTCATGAACCTCTTGTTCTATTCGCGTCTTCGCCGGTCTGGCGCGCCTCGACTGACAAACGTTTTCAATCAGTCTGAGGTGCAACTTCAAAGGAAAATGCTCAAAATTGAATTTGTCTACACACTGAGATGTTCGGAGAAACATCTCTGTTTTTGTGCGGCCTTCAAGGCTGGCTTTTTCCCCTATGTAATTCCATCAGCGGATGGGGCCGGGGTTCCATTAGATGGCTTTTTGTATCTTTTTATAGACTTTCTCTTTGTCGAAGTCATTCTCTCCCATCCCGAATACTTCGATTACATTATTCTTCTCATCAAGCAGATAGGTTGCACTTGTGTGGACATATTGCCCTGTTCCCGGATCGCGGTACATAAAGTCAAAGTTATCTGCGAGTTTCTTAATGTCTTCTTTTTCTCCCCGCACCAGGTGCCAGCCTTCATATTTATCTATTTCGAAAGTCTTTGCGTAGTCGCGCAGGACTTCGGGAGTATCTCTTTTGGGATCGAAGGATACGGTAAGGAATTCAACCTTTGATCCGAAAACGCCATCCTTCTCCAGGCGGTTTCGCAGATCCTTCATCTGGTATGTTGTGTTGGGGCATACATCCGGACACTGTGTATACATGAATTCAATCAATCTCACCTTTGGCTCCATATTGCGGAATGTATATTCGGTATTTTCATGTGTCTGCAGAACAATTTCTTCAGGGAATTCCATTTGGGCTTGCCGGTATCCTGTGAAATAGTAGATTCCGGATCCGATCCCGATCACAAGCAGAACGACAAACGTACTAATTATCTTTTTCATTTTCCCACCCCGGTTATTTGGCTGTTGTATAAAGCAGATTATTGCTGTGGTTTACACAATTCATCATACAGCACATCTGTATGGTAAAGTATGATAAAACAGGAAAAACATTGAAGATTATATGAACAATTGCACGGCGCTTTCAAAACCCTTTGAAGGTGAAATGGAAAGGGACGGGCACGTGTAGGAATGTCCTTCTAAATGGTTCTAAATTCTTTCCTGGATACTACATTTATAAGGAAGGGTGTTTGTACAGAGGAGGAATTGTGCGATGCGTAAGTACATAAAAGGATCTTTGGCGCTGTATGGGGTATTTGTGCTGGCAATGTTTGCGTATATCTTTTATTTTTCGGACTCTGCCATTCCGCAGTCTTTGGAAGGGACAAGTGCTGACCCGGAAACCTTTATGGGCCAAAAGGAGATTCTGTTAAGCGAAGAATATTCCAAAATCAAAAACTTTCTTTTTTTTATTGAGGCCCCGTTCGAATGGTTATTGTATTTTTTGATTTTGGCTTTCGGGCTTTCCAAAGCCATGGAGAAATCGGCTGATGCAGTATCCCGTTTCACCTTTATTCAAAAAGGGGGGTATTTATTTTACCTTTCCCTGCTTTCGTACGTATTGTATTTCCCGCTCAATTATCTTGGCTATCATCTGTCCAGGAAATATCAGATTACGACACAAGGGTTCCAGTCGTGGATCAAGGATGGAATCATTGATTTTTGGGTCAATTTCGGCACCACATTCATAATCGTGCTGGCTCTTTATTACTTCATTGCAAAAAGCGCCCGGAAATGGTGGCTCTATATGTGGTTCGCCTCCATTCCATTCATTCTTTTCTTCATGTTCGTCAAACCGGTCGTTATTGATCCGCTCTATAATGATTTTTACCCATTGAAGGACAAAGAGCTTGAAGAGAAGATACTCAGTCTAGCCGAAAAGGCAAATATACCGGCGGAGCATGTGTATGAAGTAGATATGGCATCCAAAACGAATGCTATGAATGCGTACGTAACTGGCATAGGTTCCAACTCAAGGATTGTTTTATGGGATACAACATTGAACAAATTGGGGCAGAATGAAATCCTATTCATAATGGCCCATGAAATGGCCCATTATGTTGAGAAGCATATCTATATCGGAATTGCGCTGTATTTGGTATTCGGCTTTGTCGGGCTATGGCTTACCGCAAGAATCATGGATTATGTCATAGGCAGGTGGGGAAAACAGCTCCACATCAAGTCGTTGAAGAGTTCTTCCTCTCTGCCGGTGTTCCTGTGCATCATTTCAATGCTCAGCTTTCTGTCGAGCCCGGTTTCGAATGCAATATCGCGCTATGAAGAGCATAGGGCCGATACGTATGCAATTGAAATGGTGAAGGAAAAGGAGGCAGCAATCAAGACGTTCCAGGAGCTGTCGAAAGCGTCGTTGTCGCAAGTGAACCCACCGTTACTGGTTAAAATCTTCCGGTATGGGCATCCGACGATGATGGAAAGGATTTCAATGATCGAGGAATACCCTGATGATGGAAATTGATTCAAAAAGAGGCTTGCTTTCCGCAGGGGAAGCAAGCCTCTCTTCATTCAGGATCCGAATTTCTTGTTCAACTTCTTCAATTCATTCGTATAGTAAGTGAAATATTCTTCGTTTCTCTCGTCCAGTGATTGATCGATTTTTTTCAGAAGCTTTTCTCTCTCTGATTTCAAAATCGCTTCCTGAAGCATCATTTCGACATATAGTTCAAGCATAAATGTTTCTTTACCTAACTGCTTTCTCATAGTTGAAGATTTCATCATTTCTGTGTATGGTTT
>CAKQBC010000413.1 GCA_934215995.1 uncultured Bacillus sp.
GGGTTAGTAGCTGCTTTGGAAGCAGGAACAGCAAATGAAGCATCCTTGAAAGTGGAAGGGGCCGTAAGCGGTGAACGTGTTTCCCACAATGTAATCGCGACTAAACCTGCCACCAACAAGAAAAAAGACACGGGTGACATTATAGGGGTCGGAGCTCACCATGATTCAGTATCCGTTGGACCTGGAGCAAATGATAATGCTTCAGGAACATCTGTCACTTTGGAATTGGCAAGAGTCATGAAGGATGTCCCTACAGATACGGAAATCCGTTTCATGACCTGGGGAGCAGAGGAATTCGGATTGCTCGGCTCTGAGTACTATGTAAACAATCTATCCGAAGATGAAGTAGACAGATTCAAGGCATACTTCAACATGGACATGGTCGGAAGCCGCGATGCAGGGGACCTCATTTTCCAAACTGCTGACGGAGCACCGAACTATGCCACAGAGCTTACCCAGGCAACGAGCCTATTGCTGAAGGGCGCCGAAACGCCGCTTTACGCTGGTGACCGCAGCGACCATGCCTCATTCTTTGACAGAGGCATCCCTGCTATCCAATTCATTCATAGCCCGCTTGAAGAATGGTATCATACACCAGAAGACACCCTGGACAAAATCAGCAAGGAAAAACTATTTGAAGTAGCTTCCCTAGTAGGGAAAACAGTCTACGACAATACTGTGCTTGAGAAAAAGGGCGGCCCTGGAAAAGGGAAGGACAAAGGAAAAGATAAAGGAAAAAAAGGGAAATGGAAAGGTTCCAAGAAGCACCACGGACCAAAGAATTTCCGATAATGGAACCCTTTCAACAATAAGGGAGCCATACTAAAGATTATTGCAACAAAATCAGCCCCCGCACTCATAAAAGCCATGCCCTTCATTTCTTCTTGAGGGGCATGGCTTTTTCAATGCCAGCATAGATTACGCCCCGTTTATGTATGACCGCAAAGGCTTATGAGCCAAGCATTTTCATAAGGGAATAAAAAGAGCTGGCTTCTCTGAAGAAAGCCAGCCCGATAACAGCCTTAATCCTGCCGTTTAATGTTCATCAATTTGTTTTTAAGGTCTTCTTCCATATTTGCCAGCTCAATTTGGGCCTGCTGGCGTTTTGCCCTGCCCTCTGACTGGATACGCATCGTCTCTTCAAGGGCGCTGATCAGGTTATCCTGCGTTTTCTTCAATGTTTCAATGTCAACAAGTCCGCGTTCGTTTGCTTTCGCGGTTTCGATAGTGTTGACTTTCAGCATCTCTGAATTTTTAAGCAGGAGCTCATTCGTTGTATTGCTCACCTGGTTTTGCGCATCGACCGCGGATTTTTGCCGCAGGAGCGCCAAAGCGATCGCTACCTGATTTTTCCACAACGGAATAGCGGTCATTATGGAAGACTGGATTTTTTCAGCCAATGTCTGGTTTGTATTTTGGATCAGGCGAATTTGAGGAGCGCTTTGGATTGTAATTTGGCGGCTCAGCTCAAGGTCATATTTGCGTTTCTCCAGCCTGTCAAGGAACTGCATCATATCATTTACTTCCTGAACGGCCATCTGGTCGCCTGTTTCTTCCGCTTTTCTGCGCAATTCAGGGATAAGTTTCCCTTCAATCTCTTCGATTTTCAATTCAGCTGCAGCGATATAAATATTCAAGGCTGCAAAATATTCCTTGTTTTTATCATAAAGCTGCTCAAGCATGCCTACATCCTTAAGCAATGTATTTTTGCAGTGTGTAAGCTGCACGGCGATCCGATCGATCTGCGTGCTCGTCTTTTGGTATTTGCTCAGCGTTTCCTGCACAGTGCTTTGGACTTTCCCGAAGAATCTTGAGACGATGTTGCGTTTTTCCTGCAGCTCATCCGGCTTGATTGTCTCAAGCTTTTTCATTAAGTCCCCTAATATAGCCCCTACCTCGCCGATATCCTTTTTCTGTACCTGTTCAAGCATGGAGTGGGAAAAATTCATCAGTTTGGATTGCGCCTGTGTACCATACATCATCATCGATTTATGGTCTGTCGGGTCAATTTGCTCCGCCAGCTGGATAGCGCGCTGCTTGTTTTCGGGAGGCAATACGTCCAACAAACGCTTCGGCCTTTCGGCAGTTTCCGTTTTCACTTCCGCAATCTGGCCATCTTCCGGCTCCAGATCACCGAATGGATTGGAAAGCAAATCATCTAGTGCATCTTTTTTCTCTGTCATAGGTAATCCTCCTTATATCTTCCTTGGCGGGTTCTCTTTTTTTCGATCAATTGTCTGTTTCGCATAATCCAGTTCCATCCTCAACGTTTCCATATCATTGGCCAAGAGATTGGACAGATCCTGCTCAATCGTTTTGGACATGGAAGAAATCGTATGGCGCGTATCGGATAGGGATAGCTGGATTTCTTTTGATTTAACCGGCTGTTTGGTCA
Organism: uncultured Bacillus sp.; assembly: GCA_934215995.1. Classification (GTDB taxonomy): domain Bacteria; phylum Bacillota; class Bacilli; order Bacillales; family DSM-1321; genus Bacillus_AD. Next base: position 2,396 of record CAKQBC010000413.1, read on the forward strand.
GAAAAGCGTATTTTTCAGTCAGCTCCACTATCGAATCCAGATGGGAATAATAGAAATCCTCGACATCATAGAAGCGCTTCGGTTCATCCTCAACAATTTTCTGTATCCTTTTGGCAACCTTAAGGACATCATAATTTTGCTTTATGGTCAGCACATTGCCGACTGAAAACATAACTTTCTGCAGCCTGGCTATCTTTTCTTTTCCATCCTTAAGCTGCTGGGTAATGT
>CAKQBC010000414.1 GCA_934215995.1 uncultured Bacillus sp.
GAGAAGTATTGACCAATTGAAAACCATGGAGGATATGAGAGATGGACTTTATACAGATGGCGGCCGTTTTGGCGCTTGTTCTATTGTTGGCAATACCGATGGGGCGTTATATAGCTGGTGCCTTTTCCTTGGAAGAGAATCGGATCGGCCGATTCTTTGGCGGCACGGAACGATGGATTTATAAGTTTGCCGGAATCAGGCAATCGAATATGGATTGGAAGCAATATGGGGAGGCGATGCTTGCCAGCAACTTGGTTATGTTTGCGGTCGGGTACTGCATTGTCCGCCTGCAGGGGTTCCTGCCCGGCAATCCGGCCGGCATAGCTTCAATGGACCCTTTATTGTCCTTCAATACGGTCGCTAGTTTTTTGACCAATACAAACCTACAGCACTATAGCGGTGAATCGGGTTTATCTTATCTTTCCCAGATGACTGTCATCATCTTTCTGATGTTCACTACCCCTGCAACCGGTATAGCGGTATGTATGGCTTTCTTCAGGGGGCTAACCGGACAGAAGGGCATCGGAAACTTTTACGTCGACTTGATCAGGGCGCATACAAGGATTCTTCTCCCGCTTGGGGCAGTTGTCGGAATCCTTTTGGTGGCGCAGGGAGTTCCGCAGACGCTTGAGCCTGCAGCGACAGCCGTCACCCTTGAAGGGGAGGACCAGCAAATCGCCCGCGGGCCGGTGGCGGCTATGGGATCCATTAAGCATCTGGGCACAAACGGAGGAGGGTTCTTTGGTGCCAACTCGGCCCATCCATATGAAAACCCGACACCGTTCACGAATGTGATTGAGATTCTTTCGATGTTCCTGCTACCGGCATCGATGCCTGTCGCATTCGGGCATATGGCGGGAAACCGCAAGCAAGGATGGGTGTTGTTCGGTGCAATGGGAATTCTGCTGATTGGGTTCTTGGTTTTGGCTTATTTCAGCGAAGCGAACGGAAATCCTGCTCTCGAACAAATCGGGCTCTCGCAGGAAGAGGGAAGCATGGAAGGGAAAGAGGTGCGGTTCGGAATCGCACAGAGCGCCCTGTTCACAACCATCACTGCCGCCGCCACTACCGGCACCGTCAATAACATGCATGATACTCTGACGCCGCTCGGCGGGCTTGTTCCGTTGGCGGAAATGATGCTGAATTGCATCTTTGGAGGTGACGGTGTCGGGACAATGAACATATTGATGTATGCAATTCTGGCTGTTTTCCTGGCAGGCTTAATGGTGGGGAGGACACCTGAATTTCTCGGCCGCAAGATTGAAGCAAAGGAAATGAAATTAATCGCTCTCACGATCTTGATTCATCCGTTGCTTATACTTGTGCCGACTTCAGTGGCGCTCGCTCTTGATATGGGCAGTTCGGCTGTTTCAAACCCTGGATTCCACGGAATTACGCAAGTTCTATACGAATTCACGTCATCTGCTGCCAATAACGGTTCCGGCTTCGAGGGATTGGGGGACAACACACCGTTCTGGAATCTTTCAACCGGGCTGGTGATGCTTTTTGGCCGCTATTTATCGATGATTGCCCTGCTTGCAGTGGCAGGATCCCTACTGTTGAAGAAGCCTGTGCCGATAACGCAGGGCGCTTTGAAGTCAGACAACGGCACATTTTTGGTGATCCTGCTCGGGACTGTATTCATCGTGGGGGCGCTGACATTCTTTCCTGCCCTGACAGTAGGGCCGATTGCAGAGTTTTTGACCATTCGCTTATGAAAAAGAAAAGGAGCTTACCTATGGGCACAATGCGTAATTCAATGTTCAGTAAAGACATTCTGAAACAAGCCTTTATGGATGCTTTCAGAAAGCTGGATCCCCGCATTACGTTTAAGAATCCTGTGATGTTTGTAGTGGAAGCCGGGTTTTTCGTGACACTCTTTTTGACATTATTCCCGTCTGCTTTCGGAAAGGAGGCAGATTCGGTCTACAACGGAATTGTCTGCCTCATCCTGCTCGTTACCGTTCTGTTCGGCAACTTTGCGGAATCCTTGGCTGAAGGCAGGGGCAAAGCCCAGGCTGCCAGTTTGAAAAAGACCAAACAGGATGCAAAAGCCAGATTGCTTAAGAACGATGGCTCGATACAAATGAGCAATGCATTCAGCTTGAAAAAGGGGGATATCCTCCTTGTGGAGGCTAATGAGCTGATTCCTGGTGACGGTGAAATCATAGAAGGAGTCGCGTCCATAGACGAATCAGCCATTACCGGGGAATCGGCTCCGGTCATCAAGGAAGCAGGAGGCGATTTCAGCTCGGTCACCGGAGGCACATTGGTCGTCAGCGACAGAATCACAATACGGATCACGGCCGATGCAGGGGATTCATTTCTTGATCGGATGATTCATTTGGTGGAGGGGGCCAAACGCCAAAAAACACCGAATGAAATCGCCTTGAATACGCTTCTGATCAGCTTGACGCTCGTGTTCCTGATTGTCTGCACGACGCTGGTGCCGATTGCATCCTATGCAGGAGTGGAGATTCCGGTTTCAACACTTATCGCCTTGCTCGTCTGCCTGATCCCAACAACGATCGGGGCATTGCTATCCGCAATCGGGATTGCCGGGATGGACCGTGTCACGAGGTTCAATGTAATTGCGATGTCCGGTAAAGCAGTAG
>CAKQBC010000415.1 GCA_934215995.1 uncultured Bacillus sp.
CTCCCGGAAGCCAGGACGGAACAATGAATGTCGATACTTTATCAGTGCCGGAAATTTTCGCAGTGACCACCGAATAGTCGGCATGGGCAACCGAACAGAAAAATTTATTGCCGTAGAGGCGATAGCCTTTACCATCTGGAACAGCCTCAAGCACATTTGCAGGCAAATCCGATCCTCCCTGGATTTCTGTCATGAATTGGGCACCTATCGCAAATTCCCCATCCAGCCCCTCTTTCGTATGCTGTAAAATTTGCTCCAGCTCTGGAATATCTTCATTCGGATATTGTTCAAGGAGTGCAATTAATCCAATCGTGCATGTCAGCGGGCAGGCGACACCAGCTTCCCCCAGCTGATGAATCAGAATCCGCTTGGCAAAACTTTCCCATGCTGTCATTTTGCTTGAAAAGAGACCTGCACCGAACACTTCTCTTTCCAGCTGATGTGTTTCCATTGGACGGATGACACGGTCAATGCGGTGATTGAAGGCATCAAAATGAAGCAAATACGGACGGACTTCCGGCCTTGCCGCTCTTTCTGCAAGGGTGTTCCATCTGGAAGAAACAGCAGGAGAAAAATGCTGCAGCTCATTATGTATCTGTTCATATTGTGAGCCTGCATATTTCTTTAAGGCCTTTTGCAAAAATGGATCATCCTTATACCAATCCAGATTGCTGCGCTTCTCTAAAAATTCATCAAATGTGTATGAATTCTTTCCTCTTGTCTGCTGGTCCTGGGGAGTTGTCGTCATGGAAAAATCACTCCTTTTTTTGATTGACAAATACTAATTTTCAGAATTATTATAAAACTAAGCTAACGTTAACGTCAACTAGGAGGATACATAATGACAGTAGAAAAGATTTTTACCATCAGCGAGCTTGCGACGATGTTTGACATCAGCTCAAGGACGATCCGCTATTACGAGGAAATTGGCATGCTGACTTCGGAAAACCGTGACAGCATGACCAAACAGCGCAGCTATACGAATCGTGAGCGCCGGCGGCTGAAGATGATTCTGCGCGGAAAAAAACTAGGCTTCAGCCTTCAGGAAATCAAGGAAATGATTGATCTTTATGAATTAAATCCGGAAGGTGAAGCGGAAAAAAGCAGGATTATTGCATTCGCTGACAGCAAGCTAAAGGAAATTGAAGAGCAGATCATGCAGCTGCAAATGCTGCGGGAAGACATTCTGACTTACAAAGAAAAGTATGAAAACAGCCGGGTGAAAACATAAATTAATCATTTTAAAAGGGGCTGAGCTAAGTGGGAGCAACGATTCACGGAGTATTGGAGAGAAATGCAAGGAAGTTTCCTGAAAAGGACGCCTTTATTACGGCGTCGAACCGCCTTACTTACGGAGACATGAACCGTACATGCAACAGACTGGCACGATATCTTCAGGGTGAAGGTATCCGGCGGGGTGACCGGATTGCAGTGATGTCCCGCAATAATGAGCACTTCTTTTATGCTTTTTTTGCCTGCATGAAGATCGGCGCCATTCCGATGCCGATGAATGTCCGTCTGACACCGAAGGAATTGGGGGCTATTTTTCAAAATGCGAGTGCTGCAGGGGTTCTGTATGAGGATGAGCTTGCTGAAACGGTGACGGCGTTAAAAGAGAATTTGAATTTCTATGTTTCGATTCAGGATGCGGTTGAGGCTTCAGCTCATCTTTCTGACGGCAATCTCGATGTGCCGATTGATTCACGGGATGTCTGCGAGATTCTTTTTACATCCGGAACAACCGGTACGCCAAAGGGAGTTGTGTTTAACCATGAACGCATACTTTCGATTGCCGCCGCGGTTTCGGTTAATTTCAGCTTATCGCATAGTGATTCCATGCTTACCCTAATGCCGCTCTCCCACTCTGCTCCTTTGAATACTTTTTTCATGAGCGGGTTTTACTGCGGCGCCTCTCATGTAATTGGGGACTTTACGCCTAAAGGGTTCCTGAACTGGATTCAGCAGGAAAAGACGACCTTCTCATTTGCGGCTCCGGTTGCCTATTTGCTTGCGGAAAAGGATCCGGATTTGGCTTCTTATGATTTATCCAGTATGCGTGTTTTTGCATATGGCGGCGGTCCGCTGGCACTTGCCTCCTATCATCATGTAAAAAAAGCATTTCAGAACGAAAACTTCTATCAGGTTTACGGGTTGACGGAAGCGGGCCCGAATGGAATTTTATTATATCCGGAAGAGCATCTGGAAAAGGCGGGAAGCATCGGCAAAAATCCGACGGTTAATATGGAAATCCGGGTCGTCCGTCCGGATGGCACCGATACGGCTCCCAATGAATACGGGGAGATTCTTCTGACAGGTGACAGCCTCATGCTGGGGTATGACAATAACCCGGATGAAACAAATGCCGCGATGAAGGATGGCTGGCTCTATACTGGCGATATTGCCTATCGGGATAAGGATGGCTACTTTTACATCGTCGACCGTAAAAAGGATGTCATCATTTCGGGCGGCGTCAACATTTATCCGCGTGAAGTCGAAGAAGTACTCGCAAAGCATGACGCGGTTTTGGAATCCTGTGTGGTCGGTGTGCCGCATGAAGAATGGGGCGAAACCGTTAAGGCTGTTGTCCTGCTGAAGGGAGATGCTTCAGAAGAG
>CAKQBC010000416.1 GCA_934215995.1 uncultured Bacillus sp.
AACATCCTGTTCACCTCATGAGCGGACGAGCCGGGCAAGCAACGAAGAATGCGAGCGTTTGTCAACAGTCTGAAACCTTTAGTTGATAAAGGTTTTTCTCCAGAAACCCGAACTTCTGTTGAATAATGCACCCGGCCAATTCCTTATGGAGGTGGCTTTTTTCACACTTCTTCCTGCAAATATGCAGCCGTAGTTAAAAGCAATATAAAAAAACAAGCCCGCAAAGGCTTGTTCGGCACTTAATATAAATTAAACTTCCTCGCAATACTCATCAAAATAATTTTGGAGCTTGGCGATTACGGACATAGGATCATGCCCTTCAATTTCATGGCGTTCGACCATTGTGAGCACCTTTCCATCCTTAAGGAGGGCAAATGATGGTGATGAAGGCGGATATTCATCGAAGTAACTGCGCGCATGCTCTGTTGCTTCTTTATCCTGTCCGGCAAATACCGTCACAAGCTGGTCCGGTTTTTTATCATAATGCACGGCATGGGCAGCAGCAGGCCTTGCGATCCCGCCGGCACATCCGCAAACGGAGTTGATCATAACCAATGTAGTCCCTTTTTGGGCAAAAGCTTCATCGACTTCTTCAGGCGTTTTCAGCTCTTTGTAGCCGGCAGCTTTGATTTCATTGCGTGCATTTGCAACAACATCATTCATAAAAAAGTTAAAATCCATATTCATTTGTGTATCTCTCCCAGCTTAATCTGTCATTACCTCCATCATAACAATTGCGGTCAAGGGATTCAACATTTTAACATGTTTAGATTGTACAAATTTGGGAAATAGATGAATACAACCCAGAACCCCTTACTCCCTTGAAGGATGGCCCAGCCATCCTTATTTTTTTTGGCCAAGAAAGATTTCCAGCGCTTCCATGACAGCTGCGCTTACTGTCATCTTCCCTTCCATGACTTCCGATTCCAGGGAAGTGATCCGCTCCTTTACCTGTTCATCCCGATAGAAAGCGAGATTCAATTGATGGGTGAGCGAATCCTTCATCCATTTCTTCGTTTGCATCTTTCTCCTGTCCTGAAAAATGCCGGTTTGTTTAACATGTTTTACGAATTCTTCGATGACTCCCCATACTTCAGAGACCCCGTCGTTTTCTATGCTTGAACAAGTGTAAGCCTCTGTTGTCCATCCTGGCGTGGCCGGCTGGAGCATATGGAGGAAACGGTTGTACTCCTGCCTTGTCGCCATTGCTTTCGTTTTGTTTTCCCCGTCAGCCTTATTGACGACTATAAGGTCAGTAAGCTCCATGATCCCCTTCTTCATTCCCTGCAGCTCGTCGCCTGCCCCGGTCAAAACAAGAAGCATGAAGAGATCAGCCATATCGCGGACGATCGCCTCACTTTGGCCGACGCCGACCGTTTCAATCAGGATTACATCATAGCCTGCGGCTTCACACAGAAGCATGCTTTCCCTTGTCTTCCGGTGCACGCCCCCGAGAGTCCCTTCCGAAGGGGACGGGCGTATGAATGCATTTCTGTCTGCGGATAGCTTTTCCATTCTTGTCTTGTCGCCAAGGATGCTCCCTCCATGGACGGTTGAGCTCGGGTCAATTGCCAGGACGGCCACTTTATGGCCCTGCCTGCATAAGAATGTGCCCAGGCTTTCGATGAACGTGCTCTTCCCTGCACCGGGCACGCCGGAAATGCCGATGCGGACCGACTTCCCCGTATGGGGAAGAGCCTGCGTCAGCAGGCTCTGGGCTAATTCACAGTGATGGGGTGCATTGCTTTCTATGAGCGTGATGGCTTTCGCCAGCATCGACCGGTCGCCCGACAACACGCCTTCCATCAGTCTTCCTATATCAATGCTTTGCTTCTCCTTCTTTACAAATCTCGTTCTTTTCACACCATTCATCAAAAAGACACTTCCTCATACCCAAGCGATTTGTATATTTCCTTCAACAAATCCTTGGCGGCTACAGGTATGACCGTACCCGGGCCAAATATAGCCGCAGCACCGTTATTCAGGAGGAATTCATAATCCTGCTGTGGAACCACGCCTCCGACGATGACGATGATGTCTTCCCGGCCCAGCTTCTTCAGCTCATCGATCAGCTGCGGCAATAATGTTTTATGGCCTGCAGCAAGCGAACTCATGCCGACGACATGGACATCATTTTCCACAGCCTGGCGCGCCGTTTCGGCCGGAGTCTGGAACAATGGGCCGATGTCGACATCGAAACCAAGGTCAGCGAATGCCGTTGACACAACCTTTACGCCTCGGTCATGGCCATCCTGCCCCATTTTCGCCATCAGGATCCGAGGCCTTCTCCCTTCATTTTCAAGGAATTCCTCGTTCATGCGGATCACTTCTTCAATGACATCGCTTTCGCCGTAAGCCTTGCTGTACACGCCGCTTATCGAGCGGATGGCGGCTGAATGCCTGCCGGACACCAATTCGATCGCCATAGAGATTTCCCCTAATGTCGCTCTGGCCCTTGCCGCTTCCACAGCAAGCTCCAGCAGGTTTCCTTCCCCTGTTTCTGCCGCGGTTGTGATGGCATTCAATGTTTCTATGACCCTATTTTCATCCCGTTCTTCCCTAAGGCGTTGCAATTTGGCCAGTTGGCTTTCCCGGACCGCAC
>CAKQBC010000417.1 GCA_934215995.1 uncultured Bacillus sp.
TAACAAACATAATCGAGACCAAATACCCTAAGGCCCCAACAGCAATAATCGCAGTCAGCCTATATTTTGATGTAAGGGCGATAACAGCTGCCGCTGCCATCCCGAGAACCATTCCCCCTTCATAAATCGTGAAAGGCGAATCATTGGAGAAATCGAAGGTGAAACCATCAAGCACCCAAAGGGAGCCGCCGACAATGAAGATGAAGAATAGGAATATATAAACCAAGTAATCTCTTGTAAAACCGGTCATGTACTTTTTGGTGACAGCACCGGAAATGCTCTCCAGGACTTGAAGAGCCCCATTATACATGCTGTTAAGCGTCAAAGCCTGCGGATAGTATAGATAAACCCGTTCCCACTTAGGCAATAGTTTATATAGCAGCACACCGAACAGGACGACTCCGGCCGTCATCAGCAATTCCGCATTGAACCCATGCCAGGCTGAAATCTCTTTCCCTAATCCCCCCGCCTCGGCAAAGGTTGGCATCACAGAGATGAATGCGGGCTCCAGGATATAGCGGGCCAGTACATTCGGGAAGAAGAAGATGGCGACAACAAGGACGGCAAGGATAGCTGGTGCAACCAGCATGCCGACAGGAGGCTCATGCGCCGGTTTTGTCAGCAATTCAGGTTTATGTTTGCCTCCAAAGGTTTTAAACAGCAAAATCATGCAATACACGAAGGTGAATACACTTGCCCCCCCGGCAACGGCCGGGAACAGCATCCCCCATGTTTCCATCCCGAAAATGCCCAATTCCGAAGAATGAAGCACTCCGGTGAAAAACATTTCCTTACTTAAAAACCCGTTGAAAGGCGGCAATCCCGCCATCGCGAAGCTTCCGATCATCATGATCGTGAAGGAAATCGGCATAATGCCCATCAAACCGCCCAAACGCATCAGATTCCTTGTACCGGTCTCATGGTCAATGATTCCGACAACCATGAACAGGCTGCCCTTGAACGTTGAATGGTTGACCAAATGGAATAGGGCCGCCATAATCGCTACTGCATAAAAGGCAGATTCCTCCCCATACCCAAAGTACAGGGCGGCGGAGCCGAGTCCCAGCAAGCCCATAATGAGCCCGAGCTGGCTAATGGTAGAGTATGCAAGCAGCGCTTTCAAGTCCTTCTGCTTCACAGCGTTCCAAGATCCATACAGCAATGTGACCATCCCGACAATGGAAATAGTCCAGAACCATACAGCATCCCCTCCAAACAACGGAGTGAACCGTGCAACCAAATAGATGCCCGCTTTTACCATGGTCGCTGAATGCAGGTATGCACTGATTGGGGTAGGCGCTTCCATCGCATCCGGCAGCCAAAGGCTGAACGGGAATTGAGCGGATTTAGTGAACGCCCCGAGCAATAACAGCAGCATGGCCGGAATAAACAGCCCGCTGTCAGCCACTATATCCGCTTTGCTGAACATTTCCTGTATGCTGTATGTATCTGTAATAATCGATAGCAAAAGCAGCCCTGCAAGCAGCGCCAGCCCCCCTGCAACGGTGATCAGCATAGATTTCTGGGCACCGTATCTGGACTGTTTACGCTGATACCAATAGGCAATCAAGAGGAATGATGAAATACTTGTCATTTCCCAGAACACATAAAGGACAATTACATTGTCGGAAAACACGACACCAAGCATCGCGCCCATGAACAGCAGCAAATATATATAGAAATTATGGAGCGTTTCCCGATACTTGGACATATAGTAGATCGAGTACAGAATCACAAGCGTCCCTATGCCTGTGATCAAAAGCCCGAACAAAAGGCTTAAACCATCAAGACGGGCCGTAAAGTCAATCCCGTAAGATGGCATCCACTTCATTTCGTGCAGAACGTTGTTTCCGACGGAAACAACCGGGATATAATTCAATAAACCGATAAACAAGACAAACGGCAGCGGCAGCACAAACCAGCCGGTGTGCATGCGGGGATTGAAAAACTTGTAGAACAGCGGGACAAGCAGCGCATAAAGGAACGGGATTAAGATCAAGACAGTAACCGGCATGAATAACCTCCTCCTTCTTATCAGGTACAACATCGCATGTTGCCGGATATACGTTTTTATGTACGTTTTAAAGAGCCTGTTTCTTCCGTGTGTGTAAACGTTCCGGAAAAAAGGCACATATAGTGGATAAAGTAAAACTTCAATCAGTGGGGCTCTTTTGTCCCGACGATTGGTAGTTGATCCAATCAGCATTTACTGGCTGTTTTATTCCCCCGCTTATCATTCCTTCTTCATCTTGGAATGATAGAAATGAAGTGATGTTACAACCAGTTAATGCGGGATAAAGTGAAGCTTCAATCAGCAAGGGTCCGTCCCTGCTCATTAATTGGGTGAATATTGCCTCGTTATGACTCACTCTCCGTTCCCCGGCTTATCCCTGCCGCCATTTCGCCGCTCTCAAAACGGGACGATCTAACGAGGGGAAGGTGAATATTATCATTATTTTCATTTTTATTGATTGACTGAAAATTCACCTTAAGCTATAGTCGAATTGTCTATTGAAGTCCTATCTACATTTTGAGGTGAAACTGAATGAAAAAAGAAAAAAGCCGCATGGATGAAAGAATCCTTGTCTGTGTCTATTAT
>CAKQBC010000418.1 GCA_934215995.1 uncultured Bacillus sp.
ATTCACAGCTTCCATGTTAGCAACTTACTGAAATGATAAAACCAATCCAAAACTGTTCTTTTGCAGCACTTCTTTCTAAACTATGTACTGAGCTTCTAATCAACAACCTGCCATATTAGTAAAAGGTAAATCAAAAAGGAGCCATTTCACTCCTTTTCGATTTGTACCCTATACTACGTCCCCTCCAGAATGCGTCGTTCTGTTAATTATTATCGATTTGGGCCCTTTGCAATTTGCCGCTGTAATCAACATATATTGATTTCCATTCAGTATAGACATCCAAAGATGCTACCCCCGAATCCCTATGCCCATTCCCCGTACCTTTGGTCCCGCCAAACGGCAGATGGATTTCAGCACCTGTAGTACCAGCATTGATATACACAAGACCTGTATCAAGATCTCTAATTGCCTTGAAGGCTCTATTGACGTCCGCTGTATAAATTGCGCTTGAAAGACCGAATTCCACACTGTTTTTTACCTCAATCGCTTCTTCCAGACTATTGACTTCAATGATCGAAACTACGGGTCCGAAAATTTCTTCAACAGCTATACGCATCTCCGGCTTAACGTCCGTAAAAATGGTAGGCTGATAGTAATTTCCATCTTCGAGACCTGGAACCTGTGCTTTTTTGCCTCCCGCAAGAAGTTTCGCCCCTTCCTCAATCCCGATCTGGACGTAATCTTCTCCAATGAAGAGCGGTTAATGACAGGGCCCACCTTCACTGTTTCATCCAGCCCATTTCCTAATTTCAGTTCACCGACACGATCAAGAAGTTTTTGTTCCAGTTCCGCTTTAATATTCTTATGAGCTATAACACGGCTTGTAGCTGTACAGCGCTGGCCGCTCGTTCCGAATGCCCCCCAAAGAATTCCTTCAATCGCCAAATCCAAATCAGCATCTTCAAGGACAGTAATCGCATTCTTCCCTCCCATTTCAAGCGATGTTCTCTTCAGCAACGCGCCAGCACGGCCATTTATCGCTTTTCCTACTTCATTCGATCCTGTGAAGGAAATCAAATCAATATCAGGATTATCAACCATTGCATTCCCAACTACGCTGCCTGAACCGTTTACAAGATTGATCAATCCTTTCGGCAACCCGGCTTCCTCATATACTTTCACGAACTCAGCCGCTAACATTGGAGTTTCGGTAGCCGGCTTCCATACAACTGCATTTCCAGTCACCAAGGCGGGAAGGGACTTCCATGAAGCAATGGCAATCGGGAAATTCCAAGGGGTTATCAATCCGGCAACACCGACAGGAACTCGGATACTCATTGCAAATTTATCCCGTAGTTCAGAGGGAATTGTGTCACCGAATTGACGGCGCCCTTCACCCGCCATGTAAAAAGCCATATCGATCGCTTCCTGGACTTCTCCTCTGCCTTCTTCGATTACCTTGCCCATTTCACTCGTTAGAATTTGAGAAAGATATTCCTTTTTCTCCTTTAATAGATAGGCAACTTTATAAAGAATTTCTGCACGTTCAGGGGCAGGGACCAATCTCCAGGATTTTTGTGCCGCTTTGGCTGCTTGAACTGCTCTGTCGACATCTTCCTTCGTTGATTGGATTACTTCCGCCAACACTTCCCCGGTAGCCGGATTCATTACTGGAACCGTTTCCTCCGATGTTGATCCGCACCATTCCCCATTGATATAGTTTAAGATTTTCTTCATTATTTCCCCTCCAAAAAATTAGTTGCTGATAGCAAGCTTCAGATTATGTTTTATCCTATGGACTGCTTCTTGCAATCTTTCACTCGGTACAGATAAAGAGACCCGAAAATATCCTTCCCCGGATGGCCCAAATGCACTTCCGGGTGTCATGATCACTCCGGTCTGCTCCATCACTTTTGTCACAAAGTCAGCTGATGTATAGCCTTCGGGTACCGGAGCCCAAATAAAAAAGCTCCCCTTTGGTGGTTTCACCTCTATTCCAATTGTTTTCAAGCCATCCAGCATTGCTGCCATCCGTTGTTTGTAAACATTGTTATTTTCCTCTACACAGCTTTGGTCGCCATCCAAGGCAAAGGCTGCCGCTTTTTGAATGGGAGCCAATTGACCTGTATCCGTATTGCTTTTATAGACTGATAACGATTTAATGATTTCTTTATTTCCAACCACATATCCAATTCGAAAACCTGTCATATTGTACGTCTTAGATAGGGAGCCGAACTCGACTGCGATGTCCTTGGCCCCTTCCGCTTCAAGAATACTTGGCGCCTTGTATGATTCAAAAGTGATAAGATTGTATGCCGAATCATGGGCGAGCGCTATTTGATGCTTCTTAGCAAAAGCAACTGCTTCTTCAAAAAAATCCAAATCAACTGTTGCAGCTGTCGGGTTTCCCGGATAGTTCAGAAACATTAGCTTCGCTGATTTTAATACTTCTTCCGGGATTGCAGCGAAGTCCGGTTTGAAATGGTTTTCTGCCGTTAGGGGCATGTTATAACAATGTCCATTTGCCAGCAGGGTCGCCATTCGATAGACCGGATAGCTCGGGTCTGGGATCAAGACATAGTCACCCGGATCCACAAGTGTCGGAACAAGATGGGCAATCCCCTCTTTGGAACCGATCAAAGCCAATAC
>CAKQBC010000419.1 GCA_934215995.1 uncultured Bacillus sp.
GTCATGCAGACGTTGCCACAGGACGTGGCGTTCTTAGTCTGCGTTCCTTCGTGGGCAAGGCGCTTCCGCTTTTCTTAATAAGCAAGCCCGCAATCAGCCGTCATTAGAAAACAACGGCTAAACGGGCATTCGCTACCTTCTCATAAGGAATTTCGATCCTTTTCTTCCTTGTTTTGATCGTCACTTCAACCGTAACGGTCTCCCCGTCAAATTGGGTTAATACACCTTCGAACGTCTTTTCTCCATCAATCGGCTCGTATGTTTTTATGAAAACATTCTTGCCGACTGCCTTAACAAAATCACTGTCTTTCTTTAGAGGGCGTTCAGCTCCCGGCGATGAAACTTCCAAGAAATAGTTGTAAGGAATCGGATCTTCAGCATCAAGCTTTTCACTAAGCCTTTCACTGACCGTTCCGCATTCCTCGATATCAACACCAGTTTCTTTATCAATAAATACGCGAAGGAACCAGTCTTTCCCTTCTTTTACATATTCAATGTCGACTAATTCTAAATTAAGTTCATCCACAATAGGGGTGACCAGTTGTTCCACCGTTTCAGTCACTTTGCTCATTCATTTCCCTCCTTTTTACTGGATTCTTAGCTCTTGTTTTACAAAAGTTTTATTTTGATATACAGGAAGACTTTTCGGATATATTGTTGTTTTTCATCTATCTATATTGTCCTTTGATTTTCGCTCCAGGCTGCTCAGCGAACCGCGGGGCGGGCGGTGAGCCTCTCCCGCATGAGTCTTCGCACCTTCCGCTACAATCAACTCAGCAAATAATATACAAAAAGCAACAAAACTTACGAAAACAATCTTCAGGAAAAAACCGTACACAACACGAAAGAGTGGGTTGCCCCACTCTTCCTTTTGCGAGAGTTATTCTTAGTATTTCCAATAAAACTATACCATAACCAATTTTTTTATGCAAATGGAATAGCTGTCAGCAGAAGGGGGCGGACCATTTGGCTGCCCTCTTTTTTAGAATAGCGAAAGCTGATTTTGTTCCGGAAGGGATTCAAGGCAGCCGTGATTATCCAGATACTCGATAATCGTCTTGGACACTTTTCCGCGCTGCTGCAGATCTTCTTTGGATAGGAATTCTCCTTCTTCCCTTGCTTTAACAATATTGAATGCTGCGTTTGTACCCAATCCTGGAATGGAATTAAACGGCGGTATCAAAGAATTTCCATCAATGATAAACTCATTTGCGCTAGAGCGGTATAAGTCCACCTTTTGGAAGTTAAAGCCCCTTTCGTTCATTTCCAAAGCCAGCTCCATTACAGTTAATAGATTTTTTTCTTTCGTAGAAGCATCAAGTCCCTTTGCATTGATTTCTTCGATGCGGGAACGTATCGCCTGGGATCCTTTAACCATGGCATCAACGTCAAAGTCCTCTGCACGAACAGTGAAGTATGCTGCATAGTAAAGAAGCGGATGGTGCACTTTAAAATATGCAATCCGGACTGCCATTAATACGTAGGCTGCCGCATGGGCTTTAGGGAACATGTATTTAATCTTTTTACAGGACCCAATATACCATTCCGGCACTTCATTCTTTCTCATTTCAGCTTCCATTTCATCGCTCAGGCCTTTACCCTTACGAACCGATTCCATAATTTTAAAAGCAAAAGCAGGCTCAAGCCCCTGATAGATTAAATAAACCATAATATCATCGCGGCACCCGATTACTTCACTTAAGTTACAAATATTATTATGGATCAATTCCTGGGCATTTCCGAGCCAAACATCCGTACCATGAGAAAGACCCGAAATCTGGACAAGTTCTGAGAAAGTGGTCGGCTTTGTATCTTCAAGCATCTGGCGGACAAATCGTGTACCAAATTCCGGTATGCCTAGTGTTCCAGTTTTACACATGATTTGCTCTTCTGTCACACCAAGTGATTCCGGCCCGCTAAAAATTTTCATTACTTCAGGATCATCTGTCGGAATCGTTTTTGGATCAATACCGCTAAGATCCTGAAGCATCCTTATGACGGTTGGGTCGTCGTGCCCCAGTATATCGAGTTTTAATAGATTATCGTGAATCGAATGGAAGTCAAAATGAGTCGTTTTCCATTCAGATGTCCGGTCGTCAGCAGGGAACTGAATAGGCGAAAAATCATAAATATCCATGTAATCCGGCACAACAATAATACCGCCAGGGTGCTGTCCAGTTGTCCGCTTTACTCCTGTGCAGCCGGAAGCAAGCCTGTCAATTTCGGCACCCCTGATTTGAAGATTATTATCCTGCTGGTATGCTTTGACATAACCATAAGCTGTTTTGTCTGCCACAGTACCGATTGTTCCTGCACGGTATACATATTCCTCCCCGAATAGCACCTTTGTATAGTTATGGGCCCTCGGCTGGTATTCCCCCGAAAAGTTCAAGTCAATATCGGGAACCTTATCTCCCTTGAAACCAAGGAACGTTTCGAACGGGATATCATGTCCATCTTTTTTATATTTTGCTCCACAGTTCGGGCAGTCTTTATCAGGCAGGTCAAAACCGGAGCCAACTGACCCGTCATTGAAAAACTCGGATGTCTTGCATTCCGGGCAAACGTAATGGGGAGGCAGC
>CAKQBC010000420.1 GCA_934215995.1 uncultured Bacillus sp.
TCATCGGAGGTGTCGGGACGATAATCGGGGCAATCATCGGTTCCGGTGTAATTGAAATATCGCATTATTGGCTGACAAGCCTTACGAAAGTGCATTGGATTTTTGAAAGATGGATTATCTTTTTCGGCATTCTCTATATCCTGACGGTGATGTTCTTTCCATCCGGGATTGTCGGAGCGCTTCGTAAATTCAAAAAAGAACCGGCGGCCAAAGAAAAAGACGAAAAAACATCCGCGTCGGTCGATTGACAGGAGGGTTGCTGTATGACGGACATAGGGATTCTATCAACCGGAATGTATGTGCCGGAAACGTTCATGACGGCTGAGGAAATGGCGGGTCTGACAAACATTAGCCAGGAAATCATTGAAGAAAAGCTTGGAATCAAGCAAAAACCGATACCCGGTGAAGATGATCATACATGCTATATGGGCATACAAGCCGCCAAAAAAGCAATCAGCAAAGCCGGATTGGCACCCGAACAAATTGATGTGGTCATTTATATAGGGGAAGAACACAAGGAATACCCCGTTTGGACAGCTGCCATTAAGCTGCAGGAGGAAATTGGGGCAGTGAATGCCTGGGCTTTCGATTGCTCCCTGCGCTGCAGCACAACAATCATGGCGTTGAAATTGGCGAAAAGCCTGATGGCCGATGACCCAACAATCAATACGATCTGCCTGGCAGGCGGGTACCGGAACGGCGATTTGATTTCCTATTCGAATCCGCGCACCCGGTTTATGTATAATCTCGCCGCCGGCGGAGGAGCAATCATCCTGCAGCGGGGATTAGGGAAAAACCGGCTTCTCAGTACAACAATCAAGACAGACGGGGCTTTTTCTGAGGATGTGATCGTCCCGGCAGGCGGAACAAAATGCCCGGCAAGTGCCAAGACACTGAAAGAACAGCTTCATTACCTTGATGTGCCCGATCCGGCCGGCATGAAACAACGGCTTGAAAAAAAATCGATGGAAAACTTTTTATATGTGATTCGAAAGGCTTTGTCGGATAGCAGCTATACGGAGGAAGACATCGATTATCTGGCGGTTTTGCATATGAAGCGCTCAGCGCATGAGCATCTTCTGAAGGAGCTTGGACTAAATCATTCGCAATCGATCTATCTGGAGGAATACGGGCATATCGGCCAATTCGACCAAATCTTGTCTATCGAACTAGCTTTGGAGGAAAATAGAATCAAAGAAGGCGATGTAGTCGTCATGGTCAGCGCAGGCATCGGATATGCGTGGAGTGCTTCGGTGATCAAATGGGGATAGGAGGAAAAAAAGATGGACTTTGAATTGAAAAGTGTTGAGATCCCGAATGGGGAAACGCTGTTTTACAGGGAACGAACGGGTGGAGAAGAGAAGCTTCTTCTCGTCCATGGAAATATGATTTCCTCGAAGCATTGGGATGTACTGATGGAAAAGCTGGACAAACGCTATAAAGTGATTGCTGTCGACCTGCGTGGTTTCGGCTATTCGAGTTACAGCACACGAATCGAAGGAATCAAGGATTTTTCCGACGATCTGAAGCATTTCACCGATTTGATCGGATGGGACCGCTTCTCCATGGTCGGCTGGTCGACAGGCGGAGCGGTTGCCATGCAATATTGCGCTGACTCCCCCGGCAGCTGTGAAAGGTTGGTTCTGTTAGCTTCCGCTTCCACACGCGGCTATCCGTATTATGGCATGGGACCTTCCGGGACAATGGAAAGAATGAGTACCCTGCAGGAAATCGAAAAGGATCCTACTAAGACAATTCCTGTGCAGGCTGCCTATGATTCATGCGATGGCGGTTATTTAAAAACACTTTGGAATACGGCCATTTATACGCAAAAACAGCCTTCAGAGGAAAAATATGAAGAGTATCTGGAAGATATGATGACCCAGCGCAATTTGGCCGATGTCTACCAGGCGCTGAATATTTTCAATATTTCCTCTGTCCATAATGGCCTTACAGAAGGAAGCGGCCAGGCAAAGGAGATCGATATCCCTGTCCTTGTCCTGAGAGGAAACCTCGATTTGGTCATAACGAAGGAAATGGCGGATGAAATAATGGAAGACCTCGGCAGCAACGCCAGGTTTGTGATGCTCCAAGAGTGCGGGCATTCCCCGTTGATTGATGATATCAGCCTGTTAACAGAGAAGGTGGAAAGCTTTTTGGGAGAGGGGCGTTTAAATGAGGTTAGAAAATAAAGTCGCCATCATTACGGGCGGCGCACAAGGCTTGGGCTGGGAGACAGCGAAACGATTTCTGGCCGAAGGGGCAAAAGTTGCCATTGCTGATTACCGGACGGAAGATGTGCAAGGAAGGCTTGATGAAATAGATGGAGCAACGGAAAATGCAATTGTCCTCAAAGTCGATGTCTCCGACCAGGAAAGCGTCCTTAAGATGGTGCAGGCAGTCATCGACAAATTCGGAACAATCGATATTTTGATCAATAATGCAGGCATAACGAAGGATGCTATGCTGAAGAAAATGGACGCTGAAGATTTCAAAAGAGTAATAGATGTCAATTTGACCGGTATCTTTTATTGCACCCAGGCGGTGGTCGGCCATATGGAAAAAAACATGTCAGGGA
>CAKQBC010000421.1 GCA_934215995.1 uncultured Bacillus sp.
GACTTGTATCGTACTGAGTATGGGGCTTCCTTCAACTGCGTTATACATCGTTTTGGCGGTTGCGGCTGCACCATCGCTCGTTCAGGCAGGCGTAACGCCTCTGGCAGCCCATTTCTTTGTTTTTTGGTTCGGGGCGCTTTCGAATATAACGCCTCCAGTAGCATTGGCTTCGTACACAGCAGCCGGAATTGCAGGCGGGGATGCGATGAAAACGTCATGGGAGGCATTAAGGCTCGCATTGCCAGGGTTTATCATTCCGTTTATGATTGCCTACAATCCTATTATTCTGCTGCAGCCTGGCGACGGGGAATCGTTGACTGTCTGGTCGATCGGTTCGATCATCGTAACAACATTCATCGGCATATTCGCTTTGGCCATATCGTTAGGTAATTTCTATATGACTTCCTTGAATATAATCGAACGGACTTTCTTTTTTATCGGTGCGTTATGTTTGATTAAGCCGGGGCTCTTAACGGATGCGATTGGCATCACAATAGTTGGGGTTTTCCTTGTTCTCCATATTATGAGGTCTAAAAAACATCTCAGTTTATCTACGGAAGTAAAGCTATAAGTTCAACCAATCAGCAGTAAAAGAGGGATACGAATGTATGATTATTCAATTATTGGCGGGGGGATCATCGGATTATCAACCGCCATGGCATTAACAAAGCGATTCCCGGCCGCAAAAATAATTGTAGTCGAGAAAGAAAACGGATGGGCACATCACCAGACCGGGCATAATAGCGGAGTCGTACATTCAGGCATCTATTACAAACCTGGAAGTTTGAAAGCGAAATTTGCGAAAGAAGGAAATGCCGCAATTGCGGCATTCTGCAAAGAGCATGGAATCGCTTATGAGCGATGCGGGAAAGTGATTGTCGCTACGGA
The DNA here is from genome assembly GCA_934215995.1 of uncultured Bacillus sp. GTDB lineage: Bacteria > Bacillota > Bacilli > Bacillales > DSM-1321 > Bacillus_AD. The sequence continues at coordinate 889 of CAKQBC010000421.1, forward strand.
AGAAAGGGAATTGCCCCATCTTGATGAGCTGTTGAAGCGCGGCATCCGAAATGGCTTGGAGGTAGAAAGAATCGATGGCCAGAGGCTTAAGGAAATCGAACCGCATGTGAACGGAATAGCGGCGATCCGCGTGCCAAGTTGCGGAATCACGGATTATAAAGAAATAGCCAACACGTTCGCCAGGCTAATTGAAAAAGCCGGGGGGACGCTGCAGCTCGGTATAACCGTTGAATCTATTTCAGAAACCGATTCTGAAGTGGTATTGGAAACAAACAAAGGGACAATCCGCTCTAAATACATGATTAACTGTGCCGGGCTTCAGAGTGATAGGATGACGAAGGTAGCCGGCATACAAACGGATGTGAAAATCGTGCCTTTCCGCGGCGAGTATTACGAATTGGTCCCTGAAAAGCGCCATTTGGTCAATCATTTGATCTATCCGGTGCCGAATCCTGATTTTCCTTTCCTCGGTGTCCACTTTACGAGGATGGCGAACGGAGAGGTTCATGCAGGCCCGAATGCTGTACTTGCATTCAAACGTGAAGGATATACGAAAAAAGATTTTAACGTAAAGGATATGATGGAAGTCCTAAGATTCCGGGGGTTTTGGAAAATGGCAGTACCCAATATGAAAGAAGGAATGAAAGAATATATCCGTTCATACAGTAAACAGGCATTCCTGAAAAGCTTGCAGCGCTTGATCCCTGAATTGACATTAGACGATATAAAAGCTACCCATGCCGGAGTCCGGGCACAAGCGATTCTGGATGACGGAAATATGGTCGATGACTTTTTGATTGTCCCTGGCAAGCGCTCGCTGCATATTTGCAATGCGCCATCGCCAGCAGCAACCGCTTCAATCAGCATAGGGCAGGAAATTGCCGATCGGGCTGAAAGTATGTTTGACTATCATCCTCCTATATTGCATGTGTAAGTGAACAGCCCCTTAGAAAGCAGGCGCCAATCTGCTTTTTAAGGGGCTTTCTAATTCTATGTAAACAGATAGTCAGTTTGTAAGAGGCAGATAGTAAAGAGTTTTGATTTTAATCTGTTTAGCCATTATCCTATGGGCTTCGATAGGGTCTTTATTCCTGTTTCATAGGTCCGATTATTTATTCATTTACTATAATCATCCAATCATTAGTCCTGTTTTTTAGAACTCAAGCGGAAACTTATTTATTTCTTTTGGAGGGATTCCTATAATGAAAAATATGTAAATAGTTTGGTCGGCTGATGGAGGTAAAAATCCGCATACCGGAGCCCGATGGCCAGTGGATGGGGAACCGCTCGTCGCTGTTCGATGAGGATAGGAAGGAAGCATACGACAAAGTGAAACGGATATTCGAAGAAGAGTATACGGAGTATCTGAGCGAAATCAAACAGAAAATTGGATGGCTGGAAATCGACTTGCCAGTATACGCGCCTTGCAGGCAACGGTGTCGATAAAGGCGAAGAAATGCTCGAGCAGGCGGGCAACATGCTGGCAGATCTGAAAAGGGGGATAATCGGATGACGGACATTCAGCTAAGGCATGCAGATGTGACGGGGCAAATCAAAAAAATGGAGTCGGCGCTGCAGGCGCTGAATCTGCCAACGTTCCATGCTGGGGACTTCGGGAGGAACCAATCGGGATTCTCCGCCGCTTTCACGGCGGGTGAGGCCATGCTTGAACAG
>CAKQBC010000422.1 GCA_934215995.1 uncultured Bacillus sp.
AGACGCTCAGGATGCATTCAAAGGTCGGAAAGAGGGCGCCGATGCATTGTACATCGGTAGGGAAAGCAATCCTGGCCAACCTGTCCCCAAAAGAGGTGGAGGCAATCCTTGAGAAAAGGGGTTTGCAGAAGCATACCGACCGTACGATCACCGACTTGGAAGAAATGAAACGGGAGCTTGTTGAGGTCAGGGAAAAAGGCTACGCACTCGATAATGAGGAGAATGAAACAGGCATCACCTGCATAGCGGTGCCAATCTTCGACCATCTCGGCAAAGCCTGTGCGGCCATCAGCATCTCCGGGCCGACAATCCGGATGACAGAAGAGCGGCTCGGCTATCTTCATGAACGTATGATTGAAGCCGGGAAGCAAATTTCCAGCAGGCTAGGGTATTCCCTTATCTGACAATTCTATATGTGCAGCCCATAACTGCATGCAATTGAACGGATACCGGTACTTTCTCATTATTTTGATGTTTTTGCTGAATTTTGCAGGAATATAAGAGGCGGTAATCGAAAGAGTAGGGCAGAAAGTCAGATAATCAATTTTTTTGGGAAAGTGGGGAAACAAATGCCAAGCAGTAAAGAAACAATAACAGTGAATGCTCCAATCGATGAAGTGTGGAACTTTGTGAAAGACTTCAATAACATCGCGCCCCTTATGCCGGGATATACTTCCCATGAAGTATTGAATGATTCGGAAGCCAGATGGGAATTCCTTGGCGACTTCGGGATCGTCAAAAAGAAGATCAATGTAAAAATCGATAATATTGTCAGGATCGCGCCTCATTCGATCACGTTCGACCTGAAGGGCACCAATGAAAATGTCGAAGGGGAAGGCAAGTTTGAAATCGAGGCTGCCGATGCCGGCACAAGCCGATTGACGGGCTATATGGATTTGTCAGGCGGAGGCTTCATGGGAGGTATGATCAACAGTGTCCTGAAGACATTCATTCCTGAAAGCACAAAGAAAATCGTTGATGGAATCGCCGAAAGGACAGAGGCTGCAGTTAAATGAAGTGAAGATAATAAAGAATGGCATTAGGCCCCCCTTGCACCAATCGGGGTCTTTTTGGATTGCAGGCAAGATATTTCCGGGCCGAAACATACTCCTGTTAATATATAAACAGGGTCGGCAAGGGATCAGCACACGAAAGGGGAAGGGAACAATGATTAAAAATCTACAGGATACAGTTACATTAGCGAATGGAGTGGACATGCCTGGATTCGGGCTTGGCGTGTTCAAGATGGAAGAAGGGGATGAAACAATCCAATCGGTGATCAATGCCATTAAACTGGGGTACCGGTCAATTGATACAGCGGCCACTTATAATAATGAGGAAGGGGTAGGGCAGGCAATCAGGAACTTCGATATACCCCGTGAAAAATTATTCATCACAACCAAGGTGTGGAATAGCGACCAGGGATATGAGACTACTCTTCAGGCTTTTGAAGAGAGCAAAAGAAAGATCGGGCTTGATTATATCGATCTCTATCTGGTTCACTGGCCGGTAGCCGGCAAATATAAGGAAACATGGAAAGCGCTTGAGCATTTATACAAACAGGGGGAAGTCCGAGCAATCGGGGTTTCGAACTTTCATAAACATCATCTTGAAGACTTGCTTGCTCATGCAGAAATAAAGCCGATGGTAAATCAGGTTGAACTTCACCCATTGCTTGCGCAATCGGGCTTGCGTGAATACTGCAAGGAAGAAGGGATCGCAGTGGAAGCGTGGGCTCCGCTTGCCCAAGGAAGATTGATCAATCATCCGACATTAGTTACAATTGCTGAAAAATATGGAAAATCAGTTGCTCAGATTATCCTGCGCTGGCATATCCAGCATGGCATCATTGTGATTCCTAAGTCGATAAAGGAACATCGCATTGCAGAAAATGCAGACATCTTCGATTTCAACCTTTCTTTCCATGACATGATCACAATCGATAAGATTGATGCGAATGAACGTGTGGGCCCTAATCCAGACAACTTTAACTTTTAAATAATGAATAATCGCCTCATAGAAATCCAGCTGAATCGGCTGGTTTTTTTGTTTTTAATGGATGGTTCCATCCTTGCGGAAAACAAATGGAGGGTCCGCGCGTGAATAGAGGTTATCTGCTTGATAAACGCAGAAGAAGCATATATGGATGATTTTTGTGTCGGTCTTATTTGCCGATAAGACCGGCGGCGTATAGGTAATTTTGGCTGATGCTGTTATAATAGGTATATATGGATTTCTTTAAGCTTGGAGAAAAAACAATCGGGTGAAACCTTTCAGGCTTATGGACGTAATAAGTAATACAGGAATGTTATGGAGGTCGATACAAATGAAATCAGTCATTCATGTAGCCCTTTTTTTGTTCCGGTTGGGAGTCGGCGGATCGGCCTTTGTATTGGCATGGCTTGTCTGTTGGCTGGCATTCGGGGTGCCTTTCGGGCTTTCGTTCTTTTCGGGCGCAGCAGCAGGGGCCATTACCTTTTTTGGAATGGGCTGGGCATTTGCCAATAAAACGCTTAAGAACAGCGGGTTGAACCGCAGTGAATATAAATACATT
>CAKQBC010000423.1 GCA_934215995.1 uncultured Bacillus sp.
TACCTGAAGAATACAACGGAAAAGTTCCCGGATAAAGTGGCCATACATTTTATGGGAAAAGAATTTACGTATCGTGAAATTTATGATTCCTCTCTCAAAATGGCAAATTACCTGAAGGAAATCGGAATCGGGCAAGGCGACCGGGTCGCTATCATGCTGCCGAATACACCGCAGGCCGTCATCAGTTTTTATGCCGTATTATTCGCCGGAGGCATCGTAGTGCAAACCAACCCGCTTTATATGGAGCGCGAACTGGAGTACCAAATGAAAGACTCGGGTGCGAAAGCAATCATTACATTGGATATATTATTCCCGAGAGTTTCCTCAATCAAAAAGAACACTGATTTGCAGCATATCATTGTAACCGCTATCAAAGAATCCCTGCCATTTCCTAAAAACCTACTATATCCCTTCGTACAAAAGAAACAATACGGCATCGTAGTCAATGTAAAGCACGAAGGAAACAATCATCTGTACCAGGAAATCCTGAAAAGATCCAGCAGCAAAGAAATCGAGTTAGGCAAAGTGGATGTGGACAATGACATCGCTCTCTTGCAATATACGGGAGGGACGACCGGTTTCCCTAAAGGGGTAATGCTTACGCACAAAAACTTGCTTGCCAATACGGCAATGTGCAAGGCCTGGATGTATAAGTGCAAAACAGGTGAAGAATCGATCCTTGGCATCCTGCCGTTTTTCCATGTGTATGGCATGACGACCGTATTGGTGCTTGCGGTTATGGATGCACAAAAAATGATCCTTTTGCCGAAGCCGGAAACGGATATGGTTTTGAAAACGATCCATAAGCAAAGGCCTACGTTGTTCCCGGGAGCGCCGACTATGTATATCGGACTCTTGAATCATAAAGACTTGGAAAAATACGATCTATCATCCGTAAACGTGTGCATGAGCGGATCGGCACCTCTTCCTGCCGAAATTCAGGAGCAATTCGAAAAGGTGACGGGAGGAAAGCTTGTAGAAGGATACGGCCTTTCCGAAACATCGCCTGTAACACACGCGAACTTCTTCTGGGACAAGGAAAGAGTGAAGGGAAGCATCGGTGTTCCGTGGCCGGATACAGATTCAGTCATTTTATCGATGGAAACAGGAGAGCCTCTTCCGCCGAATGAAATCGGTGAGATCGCAATCAAAGGCCCGCAGGTCATGAAAGGCTACTGGAACAGGCCTGATGAAACGGAAAACGTATTTAAGAATGGCTGGTTCCTAACAGGGGATTTGGGCTATATGGATGAGAACGGGTACTTCTATATTGCCGATCGCAAGAAGGATATGATTATAGCCGGCGGCTTCAATATTTATCCTAGAGAGATAGAAGAGGTTCTCTATGAGCACGAGGCAGTCCAGGAAACGGTTGTCGCAGGGGTGCCTGACCCATATAGGGGAGAAACCGTAAAAGCATATATTGTCCTCAAGGAAGGCAAGTCAGTGACAGAAGAAGAATTGAATACATTCATGCGCAAGTATTTGGCTGCCTATAAGGTGCCGAGACTGTATGAATTCCGTGATGAGCTTCCAAAAACGGCTGTCGGCAAAATATTGCGCCGGACACTGGTCGAGGAAGAAAAGAAAAAACTTGCCGAATCTGAAATCAAGCAAGCTTAAAAGAGCGCGCTATGCTCTTGTTTTTTGAATGATGCTGGACAAGCTGCCGGCATAGGCCATGCTTCCCCTTTCATCTTTTTCTCTTGACAAGAGAAATGGAGGATACTATTATAAAATTATGAATGACGGTTCATTCATTTCTCTGAAAGGGGAAGAATTCCTGTTGAAAAAGAATAAACCAAAGTATAAGCAGATCATAGAAGCGGCAGTGGAAGTCATTGCCGAATATGGCTATCACCAGGCCCAGGTCTCAAAGATTGCCAAGAAAGCAGGCGTTGCGGATGGGACCATCTATCTTTACTTCAAAAACAAAGAAGATATCCTCATTTCTTTGTTTCAGGAAAAGATGGGTGAAATGATAGACAATATCCAGGGCGAAATCACTTCAGCAGACAGCGCATCCGACAAGTTATATGTACTTGTGAAAAAGCATTTCGAGAATCTGACTACAAATATCCACTTAGCCATTGTAACACAATTGGAGCTGAGACAGTCGAATAAGGAACTGAGAATCAAAATCAATGAGGTTCTGAAAGGGTATTTGCAATTGATTGATTCGGTGCTAAAAGAAGGAATGGAAAAAGGGGAATTCAAAGCAGATTTGAATTACAAGCTGGCGCGCCAAATGATTTTCGGCACATTGGATGAAATCGTCACAACCTGGGTGATGAACGGCCAAAAATATGATCTGAACCAGATGGCGGGCGAGGTACATAACCTTTTCATCGCCGGGCTGGTCAATGAAAAGAAGAAGTAAAACTGGAAAAGGCAACAAATTATTTTGCTGCCTTTTTTAGTAGAATATATCTGTTATTATTAGGAAAAGGAGGATTGTCGATACATATCAAGAAATAATTATCATACGGCGAAAAATACAAAGGGGGAGCCAAATGGAGATTTTTTCTTACAGCATAGAGTCTTATGT
>CAKQBC010000424.1 GCA_934215995.1 uncultured Bacillus sp.
TCGAAAGGTTTGTGCCGATCAAATCTATTTTCTTTTGCAGCTGAGACATAGTATTCGTCGCTGTAATCATTGTCCGGTTCATCGTTTCATCCCCTCAATGCCGCCTGCCGAGGCGGGTGTTTAAATCCGTCCCACTTCATTAGCTGCCTTCTGCATGCTTTGGTCGTATGCCTGCAGCACTTTTTGATTCGCTTCGAATGCCCTATAGGCTGTCATCAGGTCGGTCATCGCCCTCGATGGATCTACGTTTGACATTTCAATCGCTCCCTGGCGAATCGAAAAGCGGGCTTCGCTATCCGCTCCATTGTATAACGGCAGCTCCTCGCCGCCAGGCGCCTGATATAGCCCATCCCCTTGTATTTCAAGGATATAAGGATTTTCCGCGTATGCGATGCCAAGAGCAGCGACTGTCTGGCCGCCGGCGGTAATCTCCCCGTTTTCATTTACTGTAAATTGGTCATTTTCCAGTCGGATTCTCTCTCCTGCATCGTCCAGCACGTAATGTCCGGAAGAAGTGGTTAAATATCCTTGCTGATCAAGAGTGAAATTTCCGTTCCTTGTATAGGAAGCGGCCCCTTGGCCGTTAGCCACTGTAAAAAAAACAGATGCCGCTTTGCCATTGGAAGCGTTAATCGGCATGAACACATCCACCAATGCCAGATCCGTCGGATTCCCCGTGTCTTCAAGATCTCCCTGTGCGAATGCCGGGATTGTTTCCTGCAGATAGGCACCGGTATTGATAGCCCCTACATAGTTGGCAGCCGGGAGCTTCAGCCCATTCCCAACCGGAGCATTTTGCTTTCCGAACTCCTGCAGGAGCATTTCAGGGAAAGCACGGATGCTCGATTGATCAGACTTATAGCCAGGTGTGTTCGCATTCGACATGTTATTCGTCAGCAGTTCCGTCCGCCGCTGCTGGGCAAACATCCCGGTTGCTGCTGTATAGAAGCCTCTAAACATTGGTTCATCCCCTTTTAAAAACCGAACAAAAATATATTTCCATTATATACAAATGCGTCCATTTACAGTTAGTACTTTTTACTATATCGGTTAAATAACGAGGTTTATTACCCCTAATTCTATGCCATTTTGCATGATTTGTCGAAAGATTATGTATTTGTGGTTTATAGTACACGTCATCCTTGTTGAAATTCCGTATGGTAATTTCAAATAGGCGGTTTATTCTCATATGTAACCGGGTAGATAATCCTTAGTTTCAGTACGGTCCGAATGTGATTAAACAAAAAAAGAGCCGATGCGGCATTCGCGTCAGCTCTTCTTGCAATCACCCGAAACGGCGGGCGTTGATTTTGTCCATGTTGTCCAGCATGATGCCTGTTCCAACGGCTACACAGTCCATTGGATTGTCAGCAACCAATACCGGCACTTTCAATTCTTCAGCCAGCAGCATATCGATACCGTGCAGCAAAGCACCGCCACCTGTAAGGATTACGCCGCGGTCGATAATATCAGCGGATAATTCAGGCGGAGTTCTTTCCAGAACGCTCTTAGCGGCTTGTACGATGATAGAAACCGATTCACGCAGCGCTTCTTCAATTTCCTTGGAATTCACGCTGATTGTGCGCGGCAAACCTGATACCATATCGCGTCCGCGGATTTCGATTGTCTCGTCGCGCGAACCTTCGAATACAGTAGCCACTTGAATTTTAATGTTTTCAGCTGTTCTTTCACCAATAAGCAGCTTGTATTTCCGTTTGATATAGTTCAGGATTTCCATATCGAACTTATCTCCGGCCATTTTAATTGAGGCTGACGTTACGATATCCCCCATGGATAGCACAGCGATGTCCGTTGTTCCGCCGCCGATGTCAACGACCATGTTTCCGCTCGGCTGGAATATATCCATTCCTGCACCGATTGCCGCAACTTTCGGTTCTTCTTCAAGGAAAATTTTCTTTCCTCCGCTTTTTTCTGCAGCTTCCTTGATTGCTTTCTGCTCAACACTTGTGATGTTTGTCGGGCAACAAATCAAGATTCTCGGTTTTGATAAAAATCCTTTAACATTCAATTTATTGATAAAATGCTTCAGCATTGCCTCAGTGATGTCGAAATCCGCAATAACTCCGTCTTTCAATGGCCTGATTGCAACAATGTTTCCAGGTGTACGGCCAACCATTCGGCGAGCTTCCTCCCCGACTGCCAATACACGGTTTGTGCTTTTGTCGATTGCCACAACAGATGGTTCGTTTAGGACGATCCCTTTTCCTTTAACATGGATAAGCACATTGGCAGTCCCGAGGTCAATTCCTATATCCCTTGCAAACATGGTTTTCATTTCCTCCTCAAAATACGTACATTTACAACAATATCTGTCCTAATATTTAATTTTAACATAATAAATAGGTCAGAAGTAGAGTAATCATATAAAAAAATCTTATTTGACCAATATGTCCGGAAATTCTGCAATTCATAAACTATATTTGAAATAAATTAGCAATGCGTTAAAAAGCCCCCGGGAAATCCGGGGGCAAAGAATAACGGCATACATACGGCTTAGCGGCAGTCTGGAAAGTTCATAAC
>CAKQBC010000425.1 GCA_934215995.1 uncultured Bacillus sp.
CATCTTCTTTATCGACAATGCAAACGATATGACGAATGCGAAAGCATACGGGCAGCAAGTTGTTGCAACAAACCCATGCGGCGAGCAGCCGTTGGCTCCGTTCTCAGTGTGTAACCTGGCTGCGGTGAACCTTGCCCAGATGGCGGATAAAAATACCAAGACCGTGAATTTTGAAAAATTGCGAGAGACCGTTGCGGTTGGTGTCCGCATGCAGGACAATGTCATCGATGCAACACCTTACTTCCTGGAGCAAAACAAAAAGCAGGCACTTGGTGAACGCCGTGTCGGCCTTGGTGTCATGGGGCTGCATGACCTGCTGATCTATTGCGAAACCCAGTATGGCTCGGAAGAAGGGAATAAACTGGTTGCGGAAGTTTTCGAAACGATCGCCCATGCCGCTTATGAGGCTTCTGTGGAACTTGCTAAGGAAAAAGGCAGTTTCCCATTCCTTACGGCAGAGACGGAAGAAGGCACGAAAGAGCTTCGCAACCGTTTCATTAGGACAGGTTTCATGGAAAAAATGCCGGAAAGACTAAAAGATGACATTCTGGCATATGGAATCCGCAACTCGCACCTTCTGACTGTCGCCCCTACGGGAAGTACAGGAACTATGGTAGGTGTATCAACGGGGCTTGAGCCGTACTTCTCCTTCACCTACTTCAGAAGCGGCCGTTTAGGGAAATTTATTGAAGTGAAAGCTGACATCGTTCAGGAATACCTGGACCGCCATCCGGAGGCTGATCCTGAAAACCTTCCGGAATGGTTCATCTCGGCAATGGAGCTTTCTCCGGAAGCGCATGCCGATGTTCAATGCATCATCCAGCGATACATTGACAGCTCTATTTCGAAGACGGTCAATGCTCCGAAAGGATATACAGTCGAACAAGTGGAAATGGTTTATGAGCGCCTGTATAAAGGCGGTGCGAAAGGCGGCACTGTATATGTTGATGGCAGCCGCGACGCCCAGGTACTTACTTTGAAGGCTGAAGACAATCATTTTGAGCAGCAGGAACTTGAACTTGGTGATGACGAAAAGAAAGTCGTGCTTGTGGATACGATCAATGAATTGCGCTCAACGAATGTAACAATTGGCTCCGAAGTAGGCAACACTTGCCCGGTTTGCCGCAAAGGGGAAGTGAAGGAGCTTGGCGGCTGCAACACATGTACAAATTGCGGTGCGCAGCTGAAATGCGGCCTGTAATACGATAAGGAAGTCAAATAACCTGCAGACATGGATGAACATCCTGTTTTGCAGGTTATTTTTGTTTGGCAATCAAGGGACCCATTGCAGTTTCTGGTTGAAGATACCGAGTGAACTATAGGATTTACTGCAGAAACTAAGGTGGAGGAGGGATGCCTTATTAAACCGTTTGTACCGCAGCTTGTATACATTGAACCGCAGGCACTTGAGTATCCGCTCGGCCGGGAGCTGAAGGAGAAATTCGAGAAGATGGGTGTTGAAATCAGGTCGACGACATCCCATAATCAAATCCGTGATTTGCCGGGGGATAATGAACTGCAGAAATACAGGATCGCAAAATCGACACTCGTGGTAGGGGTCAGAAGAACGCTGAAATTCGACAGCTCCAAGCCATCTGCTGAATATGCCATCCCTTTGGCGACCGGCTGCATGGGCCATTGCCACTATTGCTATCTGCAGACTACGCTTGGCGCGAAGCCCTATATCCGCACCTATGTGAACCTTGATGAAATATTTGACCAGGCACGGAAGTACATCGATGAACGGAAACCTGAAATCACTAGATTCGAGGCAGCCTGTACTTCAGATATCGTCGGAATTGACCATTTGACCCATTCGTTGAAAAAAGCGATTGAGTTCATCGGCACTACAGAATTGGGAAGGCTCAGGTTTGTGACAAAATTCCAGTTCGTTGACCATCTGCTGGATGCGAAGCATAATGGCAACACCGAATTCAGGTTCAGCGTAAACTCAAGATATGTCATCAAGAATTTTGAACCGGGGACCTCATCATTCGATGAACGGATTGAAGCGGCGAAAAAAGTGGCGGCTGCCGGCTATCATTTAGGATTCATCGTGGCTCCCATCTATATGCACGAAGGTTGGAAAGAAGGGTATTTCGAACTTTTTGAGCGCTTGAGCAAATCTTTGGGCGAAACACGTGAGCCACCATCGTTTGAATTGATTCAGCATCGCTTCACGAAGCCGGCCAAGAAGATGATCCAAAAGCACTACCCGAAAACAAAACTTGAGCTTGATGAAGAAAAGCGTAAATATAAATGGGGAAAATACGGCATTGGGAAATATGTGTATAAAACAGAGGATGCGGATGACCTGAAAGAGACGATATCCGGTTATATCGGTCATTTTTTTCCGCAATCAAAAATTTTGTATTTCACATAAGTAAAGAGACGCGCCTGGCGCAAAGCAGATAAAAGCAATTCCTCAACACGTTGGAGGAGTTGCTTTTAATTTGCAATTTTATTGGTATAGGACGAAGCTGAGCCGCTTACATATGTAGTATGACTTCGGCTTAGGGGGTTGCCATGTACATCGA
>CAKQBC010000426.1 GCA_934215995.1 uncultured Bacillus sp.
TCTCTACCGTATGCCTGGGATTCAATGATGCAAACGGATCCTGGAAAACCATCTGCAGCTCCCTACGGATTTTCCTCAGTTCTTTTCCTGTGAGGGCCGTAACATCCTGTCCGTCAAAGATTACTCTTCCTTCAGACGGCTCGATCAGCCTCATCAGCATTCTTCCGGTTGTCGATTTACCGCAGCCGGACTCTCCCACAAGCCCCAGGGTTTCCCCTCTTTTCACCGCAAAGCTGACTTCATCGACAGCCTTCACTTGTCCGACCTGTTTGCCGAAGATCCCCCCGGTTATAGGGAAATATTTCTTCAGTTTCTCAACCTCCAGCAGATATTCAGTCATCCTTGCTCTCCCCCTTATCATGCAAAAAGCATCTTACGTAGTGGCCTTCATCTTCTGTTGCATAAAGAGGCGGACTTTCGCCCAGGCAGCGCTCATGGACGAATTCACAGCGTGCCGCAAAACGGCAGCCCTCTGTAATGGAGCCGGGTTTCGGCACATTTCCCGGTATGGAATAGAGCCTCTCTTTTTTTGCCCGAATGTCCGGAATGGATTTCAGCAGGCCGGAAGTATAAGGATGTTTCGGGTTCTGGAAGATAACCTCCACATCCCCTTCTTCAACTACTTTGCCTGCATACATGACGATTACCTTCTGGCATACTTCCGCTACCACGCCCAGGTCATGTGTGATCATTATGATTGAAGTGTCCAGCTTGTCATTCAAGTCCTTCATCAATGCAAGAATCTGTGCCTGGATTGTCACATCAAGCGCCGTTGTAGGCTCATCCGCAATCAACAATCTCGGATGGCAGGATAATGCCATTGCAATCATGACCCTTTGCCTCATCCCGCCCGATAATTGGTGCGGATATTCCTTCATGATTGCTTCCGCTCTCGGCAGGCCCACGAGCTTAAGCATTTCTACACCCTGAGTGAATGCCTCTTTTTTTGTTCCTTTTCTATGTAAACGGATGGCTTCGGTCAGTTGGCTTCCAATCGTAAAAAGGGGATTCAGCGATGTCATCGGTTCCTGGAATATCATTGCCACGTCATTCCCACGCAGCTCCCTCATTCTCCTTTCCGTTGCATCGACCAAATCCTCGCCGTTCAGGCGGATTTCCCCTCCAACAATTTTGCCGGGCGGCTGGGGAATCAGCTTCATGATCGACAGGGATGTAACACTTTTGCCGCACCCCGATTCTCCGACTATTCCGACAACTTCACCTTTGCCGATGGAAAAACTGATTTCATCTACAGCAGGCACCTCTCCTTCACTCGTAAAAAAAGAGGTCCTTAATTTTTTGACTTCTAAAACTGGAGTCTGACTCAATAGCTAGCTCCCCCTCCATGCTGCTTTTTTCTGAATTTTCTGTTGTCCATTTCTTGGTATTTTCATTCTATAAAAATTCGGTACTATAGTCTAGCAATTTTTTCTAAATTATCTAAAAATAATAAATTTTGGAATAATTTTGTCGTTCGTTCGTGTAATCAGTCGTTGCAGCAAGCGACTTTCTAATAAAATGTATGCGTTGTACGTACATTTGTCTATCCGATTTCCCGGTAAAACTAAAATTCCTATATTGAACGTATCCATGAGGATTGAACAGCTAAAAGTATTATTCAAAATCAAAAAAAGCCTTTCCACTAGCGGAAAAGCTTTTTTCAGAAATAGGTTATTCCAGCTGTTGAACATTGAACAGCCTATGATATGCCCCTTGCTTCAGCATCAATTCTTCATGCGTACCCATCTCAATGATTCTGCCGTTTTCCATCAGCACAATCCTGTCTGCATGGGTGATCGTTGTGAGGCGATGGGCTACTATGATTGTTGTCCGGTCCTTTGCCAGCAAGTCCAGCGATTCCTGGATGGAATGCTCGCTCTCAAGGTCAAGAGCGGATGTCGCTTCATCCAAAATAAGAATCGGCGGATTTTTCAAGAAGACACGGGCAATGGAAATGCGCTGCTTTTGTCCCCCGGATAGCTTAACGCCCCTTTCGCCCACTTTAGTATCATAGCCCTGAGGCAATGACATGATGAAATCATGGGCGTTGGCGGCTTTCGCCGCAGCGACAAGTTCATCATCGGTCGCATCCGGTTTCCCCAATAAAATATTCGTCCGGACAGATTCACTGAATAAAACCGTATCCTGAAAAACGACGCCTATTTGATCCCTCAAGGACCGCACCCGGTATTTCCGGATATCTTGCCCATCGAGGATAATGCTTCCTTCGATCGGATCATAAAACCTTGGGATCAAGCTGACTAGGGAAGACTTGCCTCCCCCGCTCATCCCGACCAGCGCTACCGTTTCGCCGCTTGGAATATCGAGATTGATATTCTTAAGGACCGTATCATTTTCCTCTTCATATGAAAAACTCACATTACGGAAATGTATTTCCCCTTTTATATCCTTGCAATCTATGGCGTCGGGCTGATCGACAATTTCATATTTTTCATCAATGAACTCGAATACCCTGTCCATATAAGCGATTGATTGCGTCAATGTAGTCGAGGAATTGACCAGTCT
>CAKQBC010000427.1 GCA_934215995.1 uncultured Bacillus sp.
TGTGGCTGAAAATTGGGGATGTCAGGATTCCTCATTTTGCCCATGCCGCGAGAAGCGATTGCAGGCGGATGTTTTCAGAAGGGGAGACGCCTGCCCATCTGGCGGGCAAACAGCAGCTTTATGAGATGTTCACGGGGCTCGGGCTCAGGACCGGCATGGAGACTGCGCTCACGCCAATTGGCCAGCGTCCCGACCTGCTTGTCGAATATGACGGCAGGGCGCATGCCATCGAATTTCAATGCAGCCGGATCTCCCCGGCCATTGTCCGCAGCCGGACGAAGGGATATGAGGAGGCAGGAATCATTCCTCACTGGATTCCTTCTGCACCTGAAAGCTGGAGTTCGACGGGACAGCCAATCAGGACCCTGTCCATCCCAGAGTTTTTACAACTGTTCATCCGCCGTGACGCAAAAAACGGCAACTTCCTGATGACCTATGATCCGGTAACAAGGCATTTCTATTACTTTGTCCATCCGATACACATCAGCGGCAATACATTTTTGGGCAAGATGGTCGCCATCCCATATACATTGCAAGGATTTCCGTTTGCTGTCCCCTCTCCCCTCGATGAGAGCACCTTCATGTCCTATATGAGAATGTATTCATCAAGACGCAAGTCCTATCTGAAGCGGCGGGTTCTGTCCAACCGCAAAGGGATTCGCGATCCATTGCTTCGGGCCTGTTATGAGAACCGGATCCATGCCGATCAGCTGTCTCCCCTGATCGGAGTTCCGACTTCTGGTGCGGATGCTTTCAAAGAGCACGACACGGAGTGGCAGGGGCAGTTCGTCTTTTTTGCCTTCGGTGCAGAAAGTGGGAAATCCGCAAATTCCGATTTGATCAGTGAGTTCCTGAAGTACGTACCGTCCCAAAGAGGGGACGGGGCTGCGGCCGTGTCGGCCTACTTGCAATTTCTTGAAGCGACAGGCGTCAGGGAGCTACGGGACATCCTTGACTGCCATGAACTGCCCGAAAGCTCCCTCAGTTATCTTTGGAAGGAATTCCTTGCAAGCCATAGTGAATATTGAGAAAATGTTCATGAGTTTATTTTGGCTATCGAAGGAAGGGGCAATCCAATGACGACCGAACCAAAAAACGATGTGCTGACAAGGGACCAAGTCGTGGTTGAAGAAACATGGCGGCTTGAAGATATCTTTGCATCCGATGAGCTATGGGATGAAGAATACAAGGCAATTGAAGTGCTTTCCGAGAAAGCGGATACATTCCGCGGGACACTCGGCAACGGGTCCAGGGAGCTGCTTGCGGCGCTTCAATACCGTGACGAAATTTCCGAGCGGCTGCAGCGTCTGTACAGCTATTCACATATGCGCTACGACCAGGACACGGCAAACAGCACGTACCAGGCGATGGACAGCCGGGCAAAGTCGCTGTATGTCAGGGTCTCCACGAGCCTGTCTTATTTCGTTCCTGAATTGCTTTCAATTGACGAAAAGGAATTGAACCGCTTCATTGAAGAAGAAGAAGGCCTGAGGGTATACCGGCATGCTCTTGAGGAAGTGAACCGCCAGCGCCCTCACATTCTTCCTGCAGAGCAGGAGGCGTTACTTGCGCAGTTCTCAGAGGTCGCGAACGCTTCCTCCGAGACGTTCGGCATGCTGAACAATGCCGACCTTGAGTTCCCCGAGATCAAAGATGAAGAAGGGAATGAGGTCAAGCTCACACATGGCCGCTATACGACATTCCTTGAGAGCAGCGACCCTTCCGTCCGCGAAGCCGCATTCCGCGCAATGTACGGCACCTACGGGAAGTTCCGAAACACCTTTGCTTCCACACTGTCCGGAGAAATCAAGTCGAACAATGTCAATGCACGCATCCGTAACTATGCTTCCGCACGGGAAGCGGCGCTTTCGAACAATCATATCCCGGAAGCTGTCTATGACAATCTCGTTTCGACGGTCAACGACAACCTCCATCTGCTGCACAAGTATGTTTCGCTTAGGAAGAAAGTGCTTGGCCTGGACCAGTTGCATATGTGGGACCTCTATACGCCGCTAGTCAAGGATACCGACATGAAAGTGCCATATGAGAATGCCAAACAGATGATGCTCGAAGGGCTGGCGCCGCTCGGGGAAGATTATGCGGACATACTGAAGGAAGGCTTGGAAAACCGCTGGGTAGACGTCCGCGAAAACAAAGGCAAGCGGTCAGGGGCTTATTCATCCGGATCATACGGGACAAATCCTTATATCCTGATGAACTGGCAGGACAATGTAAACAATCTATTCACACTTGCACATGAATTCGGCCACAGCGTACACAGCTACTACACGCGCAAGAACCAGCCGTTTGTGTACGGCGACTACACAATCTTTGTCGCGGAGGTCGCTTCGACCTGCAACGAAGCCCTTCTGAACGACCATCTCCTGAAAACACTGGATGATGAGCAAAAGAGAATCTACCTGCTGAATTATTGGCTGGAAGGCTTCCGCGGCACGGTATTCCGCCAGACGATGTTTGCGGAATTTGAACATGCCATCCATCAGCTTGACCAGCAGGGAGT
>CAKQBC010000428.1 GCA_934215995.1 uncultured Bacillus sp.
AAAGCAGCTGAATCACACGGCGGATTACTTCCAGATTGATGAAGAAAGGAAAATTGATAAATTCCTCGCTTTCATGAAAAAAGAGATCGACGAACGCAAGCAGCTGTTTGTGGAAAAAGAAGTAAGCAACATTAGTTTATATAACAGCCTTTATCCTGAAGAGAAATTGCCGATTATCTTTATAACGATCGATAATTATGACTTGGTGAAGGAGGAGATGTTCGATTCGGATGCGGTGTTTACCCAATTTGCAAGGGATGGCCAATCATTGGGGATCTTCTTCCTGTTGACGGCTACCCGCGTCAATGCAATCCGCCAACCGCTAATGAATAACTTCAGGACGAAGATTTTCCACTACCTGATTGACAGCTCAGAGCTGTACGGCGTTCTGGGAAGGCCTCCGTTCGAACCGGAACCTATCCCGGGAAGGGCGCTGATCAGGAAGGAAGAGACCTATTTTGCGCAGATGTTCCTTCCGGTGAAAGGGCGGAACGATGTGGAGGTCCTTCAAGGGGTACGCGAAAAAATCATCGGCTTGAATGGGAAGTATCCTTCCGCCAAAAAACCGATGCCGATTCCGATGCTGCCGAAGACGTTGCCGCTCGTGTCATTTGAACTGCGGATCGGGAAGCGTGGAAATCGCGGCGAAGTCCCAATCGGCCTTTGCGAGGAAAACGTTCAGCCGTTATTCATACAGCTGCAGGATTATCCTCACCTTCTTGTGATCGGGCAGTTCAGGAAAGGAAAGAGCAACACCCTGAAGGTACTGATGAATGGCTTGCTGAAAAACCCTTCAATCTCCGTTGGTGTATTCGACAGTGTCGACCGGAGCCTTGCCGGATTCCAGGATTATGAGCCAGTGAGTTACCTGAAGAACAAGGAAGACATCAATGACTGGATCGCCAAAGCGGAAGGCGTCATGAAAGAAAGGGAAAACATCTATATGGAATGTCTGCAGATGAACAAGCCTCTGCCGATGTTCGATAAATTTGTTCTCCTGATAGATGGCTATGGAAGGTTCCAGCAATCAACAGATTCAAAAATCCAGGAAGCTGCAGCCAGTTTCATGAAGCAGTACAGCTATCTTGGATTCAGTGTAATTGTCGCAGGCAACGCAAACGAATTCTCCAAAGGGTTCGATTCGTTTACGACCGAGCTTAAGCAAATCAGGCAAGGGCTAGTCCTTATGAAAAAGAGCGACCAAAGCATCTTCAACCTGCCGTTCACAAGAAATGAAAATGAAATACAGCCCGGGTTCGGCTATTTTGTAGAGAACGGCAAGGAAAGATTGATTCAAATCCCAAAATATACAGTAAGAGAGGTGAATCAGGATGAGCTCCAAAATGAACATATTGTCGATGGCGGCTAAAATAATCATCATCCTTGTCATTCCTGTTCTCTTTTTCTCCTATGTGGGGAACGACCCGATGAAGACTGCCAAGAACTCGACCAGGAACATTGCGATCGTAAATGAAGACGACGGCGCAGATTATCAGCAAGAGATGCTGTACCTGGGGAGAAACGTTGCAGAAAGCCTGGGGAAAGACTCGCCATATGAATGGTCTGTCGTAAACAGGAGCACAGCTGAAAGCGGGCTGCAGAAAAAACAATACGACGCAGTTATTTATTTGCCGTCCACATTCACCAAAAGCGTACTGACCTTTAATGAAGAGGAGCCGGTTAAGGCCAATATCAAGTATAAAATCCAGCCGAGCCTGAATGCGGAAAATGCCGAGAGGGTCCAAAAGGAGCTGGAAACGGCCAAAAACAACATCAATACGCGCGTATCGAGAATTTACTGGAGTTATGTTTCCGATTCTATGGAAGACATCCGCGGTAAATTCGAAACTGTCCTCGAGAAAGAAATAGCATTCCAGGACACTATGTATAACTTCTATAATCCGAGCTCTCAATCCCTATCCGGTGAAATAGACAGCCAGAGAAGGATGCTGGAGGGGATTTTGGCTTCCACGGGTGCGGCCAATGAAACATCCGATCGCTCCGTAGAACAGATTGAAGGAACGAAGAACGAGATGGCAGGATTCCTGGAAGCGGTAAACGCATTCAAGGAATATCAGCTGAATCAATTGACGATCATGTCGGAAGTGAGCCAGGCCAACGAGCAATTGATCCAGGAAAGCATCAGCGCCTATGATTCTGTCATCAAAGAAGGCATCAATTCAATCAGTGCCAAGCAATTCAATGAAATACCTGAATTTGCGGATAACACAGAAGAGATGTACCTAAATATCCTGTCCATCCAAGAATCGATGGATGAGAATAACGGCAGGATCCAGGAGCTGACGGAGACGATTAACAGCTCCAATGTTTCCGAGCAATTCGATAGATTACAGGCACTGCAAAAGGATAACCTGATTGCCTATAAGCAAAAATCATTGGATACATCCCTTGATTTGGTTCAACCGCAATTGATTTCCTTAAGAACAGGCTTGCAGGCTCCAGGCGGGGTTACAGCCGCTGCAGGCAAGACACAGGCAACTGCCGTTCCG
>CAKQBC010000429.1 GCA_934215995.1 uncultured Bacillus sp.
TTTTGTGATATTCAGCTGGGAATGCTGGGCCAGATCCGGATTTGTGACGCCTTTCAGATAAGGAAGGAAGGACTCGCGGTTATGGCTTGAATAAATGAACGCTACCTTCTTTCCGCCTGTCGTGACAGGCGCTTCTGCCTTTTCACCGGGCTCTTCCGCCAAATCTTCGGCATTCTGAAGATCGGCTTCCTTTTCATCGATGATTCCGGAAGGCGGCCCCGATTCAAATGGCATGTTTGTATAATCCGTACCTTCACCGGCAACCAATATTTCCGAATCGAAAAGCGAAAAACCAGGAAGCTCCGTCCCCAAAAAACTCCGCGGATCATCAAGCGATATGTTGACCGACAGTTTCAGAAGCTGGGCGCTCAGCGGCTCAAACTCATCCTCTTCCTTGATTGAAGAAGCAAAGGCCCGATTTTCTAAAGCAAGTATGCCGAAAAGCATTTTCCCGCTCAAAAGGCTGGCCGCTCCATTCAACGATTCAGAAACGGGCCTGAATTCCGTTTTAACGGAAGTCAGCAGTCCGCTCAGTGAAAAAACAAATAACATCAGAACGACAATGAGTAAGAATCCTTTTACAATCTGCTTTCCTCTAATAAATGAAAAACTGCTTTGGGATTTGCTGTTTCTATCCATCGTTCCACCCCTTAATGGTTATCTATTAAATGGTTATGTTTTTAATAGAGATGGTAGAACTATGTTTTGCCCCTTAATGTATTATTTTGTCTTAAAGCCGGAGTTGTCCTGGTTAACCGCTTGGTGGAGGCAGGAATTCAGGCCGTTGGCAAGCAGATTCGCCATGTCCTCTATGAATACGTCCACTTCCTTCGGCGTAACCATCAGATTATGCCCCAAAGGCGCAAGGACTTCCTGTATGAATTTCCGCTTGTCATCCTCCGGCAATGTACCGATCACTCCGAGAAATGTCTTTCTTTCCTCTTCGCCAGGCAGATCTTCCTCGGTCAATTGTTTCCGTTTGCCGAAGTGCATGCCTGCAGGGGCAAGCGCCCTTGACGGCCGGTCCCCTTCTTTCAATTCTCGCCCAAAATGCTTCAATATATAATCGATCGTATCGCTTGTAATCGTAACAGCATCCACCACAGTCGGTATACCGATTGCTATTACAGGTATGCCTAGTGTTTCCTTGCTCAATTCTTTCCTCTTATTCCCGACCCCGGATCCGGGATGGATTCCTGTGTCCGATATTTGGATTGTCGCATTGACACGTTCAAGGGAACGGGCAGCGAGAGCGTCGATCGCTATGACAAAGTCAGGCTTCGTCTTCTCGATTACACCGGATATGATATCACTCGTCTCGACCCCTGTTATTCCCATGACGCCAGGCGATATGGCGCTCACCGGCCTGTATCCTTCCTCGACCGATTCCGGCTGCAGCTTAAATAAGTGGCGGGTGATGATCAGATTCTCGACAACCGACGGCCCCAATGCATCCGGTGTCACATTCCAGTTGCCCAGCCCCACAACCAAAACGGAATCATCTTCGCGAATACCCAATTTTTTAAGAAAATACCCGAGTTCTGAAGCAAATGTTTCTTCGACCTTCTGCTGCGTATCGGTATCTCCAGACCGGATCCCCTGTAATTCAATCGTTATGTATGAACCTGCTTTTTTTCCGATATGCTTTGCGCCTTCCTCCGTGACTTCAATGAGGGAGACCGTCATGTCATTCTCTTTTTTCTCCTTAATGATTACCCCTTCGATATGGGAGATATCTTTTCCCGTTGAGACCGATTGTTCTTCAAGCAGCATTTCATTGGCCTCAAGCGCCAAATCGGTCCTGACAGAATATTGTCCGTACTCCTCTTTTCCGTCCATTTGAAGCTCCTTTTTGGAAACGTATTTTTTGTTATTGTTCCGGGCAGGACAATCTTTTATACGCCAGATGGGCATTTTATGTACATTCATGGAGATTTTTTCAATCCATCCGGAAAATAATCTTTTGCAGAGAAAGAGGAGATGGTGTACAATCGATTTAGTATTGCAATATAAAAGACAGTCTGATAGAATAATTTTTGTTGCTTTAACTAATGCAATGTTAAATATCGAGTATATATTCTCGATTCCTACTGTAGGAGGTGACACCCGGAATGCCTAACATTAAATCTGCGATTAAACGTGTAAAAACTGCTGAGCAAAGAAGAGCTAACAACATCACTGCTAAATCTTCAATGCGTACAGCTGTTAAAAACGCTGAAGCTGCAATTGCTAACAATGATGAAAACGCAAAAGACGCTCTTTTAGCAGCATCTAGAAAGTTGGACAAAGCTGCTTCTAAAGGAATTATCCATAAAAACGCGGCTGCCCGCAAAAAATCTCGCTTAGCTAAGAGACTAAACAGCCTTAACGCATAAAAGAACGATCCTTATGGGTCGTTTTTTTATTTGCAAAAAAAGCTCAGACTGTTGACAAACGCTCGCATTCTTCGTTGCTTGCCCGGCTCGTCCGCTCATGAGGTGAACAGGATGTTTATC
>CAKQBC010000430.1 GCA_934215995.1 uncultured Bacillus sp.
GTATGGGCCTGGCTGGTTTTGTTTTATGAATTCATGGTGATGGGAGCTAGCCTTCTTTTATCAAATCAGTGGATGCTGCCGGTGTTGTCGCTGTCCATTCTTCTCAACCCGGTAGAAATCATCCGGGTTTGGTCGATTCTGTCATTGGACGGTACGACTGTGTTCGGTCCGAGCCTGTATGACTTGACTGTGTTTGCGGGCGGGTGGATCGGACAGCTTCTATTCATTGCTTCGGCCCTGTTATGGATTGTGATTCCATTGCTGCTGAGCGGATTCATTCTGAAAAGGAGAATCGGAAATGAGTAAATGGCTGGAATTGAAACAAATCAGCAAAGTCTATCGTAACGGAAGCAAAGTAGAGGACATTTCTTTTTCTATAGGGAAAGGGGAAATTGTGGCTCTTTGCGGAGGGAACGGGGCCGGCAAGAGCACGCTCATTAAAATTATCACCGGCATCATCAGGCAGACGGGCGGAGAAGTGCTGCAGGACGGCAAAGCGGCCGACACAATCAGCCGCCGGTACAGGGAATCGTTTGCGTATATGCCAGATGATATGCTATTCCCAAGGCAGCTGACTGCCGAGGAAGTGTTGGTGTTTTTCAGCTCCCTGAGGGGAGTGCCGGGAGAAAGAGTGGATGAGGTGCTGGAGCTTGTCGGCTTGTCCGAGGCAAAGGACAGGCAGATTTCCCATTTTTCTAAGGGGATGCAGCAGCGTTTGTCATTTGCGCAGGCGTTGCTCGCCGATACACCCTTGCTGATCATGGATGAACCGACAAATGGGCTCGATCCCTATTGGGTGTGGAAGTTCAAGGAAATCATACAGGAGGAAAAGAAGAAAGGAAAAGCGATTTTGTTCACAACGCATATACTTCCTTTGGTGGAAGAGATTGCGGATAAGGCGGTTTTCCTTGAGGAGGGCAAACTGATCCATTTTGATACAGTCAAAGAAATCATGAATGCCGGTGATGGTACTGTGTCGCTTGAGTCCGTTTTCTTTTCGTTTAAAAAAGATAACTAGAAATAAGGTGGCAGGCCTGTCTCAATAGGGCCTGCCACCTTATTATCAATGACCTTCTTTTTCGCTGTTCTGCATTTTTTTCTGATAGCGTTCATCAGCTATTTTGTCGATGTCTTCCCAGGAAGAAAGGGCCGCATGCTCGCCGGCATGTTCCTCTATGTAGGAATCCGCACTTTCTTCATCCTTGTGGAATGAGAAGCCATACTTCATTGGAGTTGCAACATCCGATTTGACGACTATGGCATCGTCCTTCTCGATCCATTCCAATGTATCTGCATCACGTACATACATGACGGCATAGTCAACAGTTTCAGAGCGCTGGACGTTCAATAGGCAGCCGGAGTCGTCAAAGAATACATGGTTTCCATCCGTTGTGATTGCCTGGGCAGTAAAAGCACCCATCGCATCGTCTTTTCCGTACACCATCATTTCGCAAAAACCGCACTTTTCCCCGTCTGACGGCTCGGAAGGGGAATTTGTTTCGGTAACTGAGGAATCATCGACAGTAACCGTTTCCTCACTCGAATCGTCTCCGCAACCGGAAAATACAAGTACCATTAAAAGAGATAAACTCGCCAAAAATATTTTTCTCATGTTCTTCTCCTTTTAACTGATGTGATTGTATGCTGCTCTCTGCCCCCATTATAAAAAAATAGTAAGTGAAAATAATGAAGGATCGTTGACAACTATTTCAAGTGAAAGGTATGTCAACAACCCGCTCCGTTTCATAGTCTAAAGCTAAGGGGAAGAAATAAGCGGGGTGCTACTAGATGAATCAAGCAGTGATATACACAAAAGTGACCTGTCACTATTGCATGCAGCTAAAGCAATTCCTGGCTATGCAGCAAATTCCCTATCATGAAGTCGACGTGACGAACAGGCCGGATATTCTGCAGCAGGTGGCGGGGATGACCGGAGCCATGAGTGTTCCGCAAACATTCCTGAACGGGCAGGCAGTGGTCGGCTTCCGTCCTGAAGAAATCATGAAGGCGCTGCAGGCAAGGGAGCATTTATGGGGATGGGGCTGAAAGTACGGCCCGTCCCTTCCTGATTGCCTGTTTGTAATTGGTTTATGTGCATGTTATGATGGCTATAACTTATGAAGATCGGAGGATTTCCTGCCATGAAGTTCATCAGATTGCGTTTCCTGGATTTGAATCACACTAATTGAATAGTGTGCAAGGGCTCTGCTTTGTGTGCGGAGTAAAGGGGATCCGTCTGTCTGATTTTTCAGCAGGGAATTAGAATGGCAAAAGGTCTATAAGTGATTTTTTTATGTTTTCCTGATGGGTATAGAAACCTGAGAGGGAAAACTTGTGCCATATTGGATTGGACTTCTCTAATACGATTGGAAAGCACACAGGGCCCCTGTGTGCTTTTTTGGATAATTGTATGGCAAGAGAGATGAGGAGGTACAGAATAGATGACAGAACTAAAGGAAAAAGCCATATTGGTCGGCGTGCAGCTGAAAAG
>CAKQBC010000431.1 GCA_934215995.1 uncultured Bacillus sp.
TGACCCACAATAATATTATCAACAACGCCAAGAATATCGCGGCATGCATGAATCTCGGCAATCAAGACCGCATGTGCATCCCGGTGCCTTTTTTCCATTGTTTCGGCTGCGTGCTCGGGACGATGGCCTGTGTGACGGCCGGGGCTACAATGGTGCCGGTCCAGGAATTCGAGCCGCGACAGGTACTGAGGACGGTAGAACATGAAAGATGTACTGCCCTCCATGGTGTCCCGACCATGTTCATTGCCGAACTGAATCTTCCGGACTTCAAAGAATACGATCTATCCACGCTCCGTACCGGGATCATGGCAGGATCCAATTGCCCGATTGAAGTGATGAAAGGGGTCGTAGAAAAGATGGGAGCGACGGAAATCACAATCGCCTATGGGCAGACGGAAAGCTCCCCTGTCATCACCCAAACAAGGACGGATGATCCGATCGATATCAGGGTCGCTACAGTCGGGCGTGCATTGCCGAATGTCGAAGTGAAGATTGTGCAGCCGGGAACCGGCACCGTTTTGCCTCCGGGAGAGCAGGGGGAGCTTTGCACAAGAGGCTACCATGTGATGAAAGGCTATTATAAAGATGAAGAAGCGACACGGGAAGCGATTGACGGGGATCATTGGCTTCATACAGGGGACCTTGCCGTCATGGATGAAAACGGCTATGTGAAAATCACAGGCAGGCTGAAAGATATGATCATCCGGGGCGGCGAAAATATTTATCCCAGGGAAATCGAAGAATTCCTCTATACCCATCCAAAGGTGCTTGATGTCCAGGTGGTTGGCGTACCGGACCCTAAATATGGGGAGGAAGTGATGGCCTGGATCATTCCGAGGAAGGGAGAAACATTGTCGAAGGAAGAAGTGCGTGAGTTCTGCCAGGGAGAAATCTCCCATCACAAAATTCCCCGCTATGTTGAATTGATTGAGGAGTATCCGATGACGGCATCCGGAAAAATCCAGAAGTATAAGCTTCGCGAGATGTCGGAGCAATTGGTGAAAGGGTGAAAAAGGAGGCATAGTCTTGTTCAAAAAAATATTGATTGCCAATCGGGGAGAAATTGCGGCCCGCATTATAAGGACCTGTAAACAAATGGGGATCTCTACTATTGCTGTATACTCGGAGGCTGACAAGGAAGCCATTTTTGTACGTGAAGCCGATGAAGCGTATTTGCTGGGCGGGCCGAGGGTATCCGAAAGCTATAACAATATTGGCAAAATCATCGGGATTGCCAAGGATGCCGGGGCGGAAGCCATTCATCCCGGGTACGGCTTCTTAAGCGAGAACGCCCTTTTTGCAGAGAGGTGCTCGCGGGAAAACATCGTATTCATAGGACCGGATGCACAAGTGATCGCGAAAATGGGAGAGAAAATAGAAGCGAGAAAGATGATGGAAGCAGCAGGCCTTCCCGTCGTTCCTGGTGTTTCACGCCCTTTAGCGGATGCAGAAGAGGCTTCTATGCATGCAAGCCGGATCGGCTACCCGGTGATGCTGAAGGCTTCAGCGGGAGGCGGCGGCATCGGCATGGGGGCTGTCGCTTCCGAGGAAGAATTGCTCAAAACGTTCGGCGGCCACCAGAAAAGAGCGAAAAGTTTTTTCGGGAACGGTGACATGTTCCTTGAGAAGCTGATAGAAAACCCGCGCCATATTGAAGTCCAAATACTGGCGGATTCCTTCGGGGGCACGGTCGCTCTATGGGAACGGGAATGTTCCATCCAGAGAAGGAACCAGAAGGTGGTTGAAGAGGCGCCTTCCCCATTCGTAACACCGAAATTGCGGGAAGAACTGTGTGAAGCCGCTGTGAAGGCAGCAAAAGCATTGGGTTACATCAATGCCGGGACATTCGAATTCATTATGGATGAAGACCGGAATTATTATTTTCTTGAAATGAACACAAGGCTTCAAGTGGAGCATCCGGTCACTGAGGAAATTACAGGCATTGACATCGTTGAACAGCAAATCAGGATTGCCCATGGGGAAAGGCTTCCATTCAGCCAGGAGGACATAAAACTCGAAGGGCATGCAATCGAAGCAAGGGTGTATGCCGAGGATCCGGCCACGTTTCACCCCTCCCCGGGGAAAATCACCAGGCTCACGCTTCCGGAAGGAAGAAATGTCCGCAATGAAATCGGTGTACATGAGGGAGACGCAATCACCCCCTTTTATGACGGAATGTTCGCAAAGCTTGTCGTCAGGGGAGATACAAGGGAGGACTGCATCAAGAACTTTTTGGAAGCCGTAAAAGCTTACAGGGTGGAGGGGATCAAGACAAATCTTCCGCTGGTCGAACGGGTGATTTCGCATGCCGAATTCCAAAAAGGGGCCACAACCACATCATTTTTTAACAGGCATTTAACAAAATCTGAAGGGAGCAAAAGATAATGAACGAAGTGAAAGCAAGCATGGCCGGGAGTGTATGGAAGATTCTTGTCAAGGAAGGCGATACGGTAACGGAAGGGCAGGAGGTGGCGATCCTCGAATCGATGA
>CAKQBC010000432.1 GCA_934215995.1 uncultured Bacillus sp.
GGATTAGCGTCTCCCCAACTGTCAGCCCTGAAAACATCCCCTGGTCCTCCGGGACATACCCGATTCCTTTCCGGGCAATCTGAAATGTATTTAGCCCTTCTATTCTGGCATCACCGAAGTGGATTTCTCCTTTTATCCGAGAATGGAACCCCATAATGCTCCGTAATGCTGTCGTTTTGCCTGCTCCATTCCTCCCGAAGATGACTGTGATTTTCCCTTCATCGACCGAAAAATTAACCCCTTGGAGGATATGGAATTGCCCGATGTACGTTTCGAGTTCAGCCACTTTTAATAGACTCATTGTACATGCCCCCTAAATACGCATTTTGTACTCTCGGATCATTGATGATATCCTGGGGGTTTCCGATAGAAAGCAGCTCGCCATTGAAAAGGACCGCAATCTGGTCAGACACGTGGAGCACCATATCCATTTTGTGCTCGATCAGGATAATCGTTTTATCCGATTTATGTTTTATGTTTTCGATTACTTTCAGGATGGCCGGCACCTCCTCCACCGATATGCCGGCAGTCGGTTCGTCCAAGAGGAGCAATTCAGGCTTCAATGCGAGCAGCATGGCAAGCTCCAATTTCCGTTTCTCCCCGTGGGCAAGCTCGGAAGCCATCGCCGCTTCTTTTCCGGACAGCATCACTTCCTCAAGCAGCCCGTATGCTTTCTGTTCACTGACCTGCTGGTATTTCCTGATCGGGATGAATCGATAAAAATAGTGATCGGCTGCCTGTACCGCAAGCCGGACGTTCTCAAGCACCGTCAATTCAGGGAATACATTGGTCAGCTGAAAGGATCTCCCCATACCGAATCTGGTCCGTTCCGGAACAGACATTGCAGTGATGTCCTTGCCTTTAAAATAAACAGAGCCCTTTGTCGGCTTTTGCTGTCCGCTCAGCAGATTGAACAATGTCGTCTTCCCTGCCCCGTTTGGCCCGATAATTGAAGTGAACTTCCCTTTTTCTATTGAAAGATTCATATTCTTGATTACTTCATGCTGGCCGAATGTGACGGAAAGTCCATTGGTTTCGACTATATGGTCCATCATTACAGGTCACTTCCCTATGAGGAAGGGGATGCGAGCATCCCCCTCTGTTATTTTTTATTTCTGATAGGAGGCTCGGTTTCATCCATTCCAAGCTCACGATCCAAAACAGGAACGAGATGGTCGATGCCATCCTGTTTCTCCAATGTGATTGAATACAGAGGCTGCATGGCCTGGTGATCGTCTGCACGGAACTTCATTTTGCCTTTAGGTGTATCGAACTCCATCCCTTCCATTGTTTCAATCAAAACCTCTGCATCAGTATCGCCCTCGGTTTTTTTCAGTGCCTCGACAATCGACATGGCTGCGGACATTCCCCCGGATGTGAAAAGGTCAGGAACTTCTCCTTCAAACCGCTTTTTATGCTCGTCCACAAACCAATCGTTTACTTCATTGTCGGGCAAGGTATGGTAATAGATTGAATAACCTTTCATGCCCTCTAAGGCGCCCATCGTTTTTAGAGACGCAATATCCTGGACAGCTGTTGAGATTTGAATGCCCTGTTCTTCCACCTTCATATCCTTAAGCTGCTTCCACGGGGAATTCGATCCTGCCCAAACGATGAACAGCACATCCGGTTTGGAAGAAACAATATTTTGGATATTGGCAGTGAAATCCGTGGACTCCGGATCAGCGTATTGCTCATTGGAGATTTCCATGCCCAATTTTTCGGCAGCCTCCTTGAATGCAGATATTCCATCTCTTCCATAGGCATTGTCCTGGGCAAGGGTCGCAATTGTCAGCCCTTCTTTCCCGATTGCAGCAGCCCCGGCCACAGCATCCTGGGAAGAATTTCGTCCGGTGCGGAAAATATACCTGTTCCAGTCCTTCCCGGTAATGCTATCGGCAGCCGCAGGCTCTACAACCATCACTCTTTCATATTCTTCTGCAAGAGGCAGTACGGCGAGCGTGTCACCAGAGCTGGAAGACCCAACCAGAAAATCCACTTCCTGTTCCTCGAGCAGCTTTGTCGCTTTTTTGACAGCGGTATCCGGCTGTGTTTCTGTATCTTCTATGAAAAATTCAATTTTCTTCCCCGCAACCTCCATCTTTCCGTCCGTTGCGTAATCCAATCCAAGCTCAAAGCCTTTGACAGTTTGTTTCCCGTAAGCCTCCAGGGGACCTGTCATCGATGCCAGGACACCAATTTTTATCGTATCGCTTTCCGAATTTGCCTCATCCCCGCTTGAACATGCACCCAATATAAGAGAAGATGCCAACCCGATAGATAAAACGAAGCCGAACGCATTTTTCTTTTTTTCAGCCAACTCCAAAACCTCCTATTAACTACATATTTTTATAATTATTGCTTTGCTATTCCCCGAGCCACTCGATTGCCGTTGCCGCCCACGTATAGCCTGTTCCCGCACTGACCGCAACAGCCAGGTCCCCTTTTGCAAGCAGGCCTCTTTCTTCCGCAAGGTGAAGGC
>CAKQBC010000433.1 GCA_934215995.1 uncultured Bacillus sp.
CATTACATCCGGGGACACAGCGTTCCGGGCTGCCCGTTCGATCATCGCCGACTATCTGAATATTAATCAATCAGTGTTAGCCAAACGCTTGGCGATCGCCTTGCCTTTATTCGCACTTTCCTTCTTGTTGACCAAAATAGATTTCAATATCCTTTGGCGCTATTTCTCATTCGCAAACCAAGGGACATCTGCTTTGGCACTGTGGATTGCAACAATGTATCTGCTGGTGAAAGGGAAGAATTATTTCATCAGTCTGATTCCGGCCTTGTTTATTACCGATATGGTCGCAACGTACATTCTCTTCGATGCGAAACTTGGATTCGGATTGTCATACAGCACAGCCCATATCGGCGGATTGATCATCACCGCCATCATAGCTGCAGTCTTCTTCGCTAAAGCTAAGAAAAACAAAGCAGAAGGGTTGCAGGTGGATTTAGAGGATGATGGCGCAATGAATGGAGGAAGCGACAGGCTGAAGTATGCGAAGCCGTAAAGCCCTTCATATTCATCAAAACTGAAAGAAACCGGAGTGCCTTTGCACTCCGGTTTCTTCATATCCGCATTTAAATGGATACATGCTTTGATTGGGCTGCAATTGCAAGATACAAGCCAATCCCATATTTCATCGCTTCCTCATCCGGCAGGAAACGTTCATTATGAAGCTTATAAGATCCGCCTGCACCATCCCCGACACCCAACAGAATGAAGCTTCCCGGCACTTGTTTAAGATAAAAAGAGAAATCCTCGCTCACCATGCTCGGCTGTTCCAGAACCACGGCAGCCTGCTCACCGAACAGTACTATAGCCTGTCCCTTCGCAAAATCTGTATGGTCTTTCTGGTTGGATGTCACAGGATATCCAAATTGATAATCGATTTCCGGCTCCAGGCGCAATGCTGAGCTCATTCCTTCTACCACTCTTGAAAAATCCTCAGCCACTCTTTGCCGCACGTCTTCCTTCAATGTTCTTACCGTCCCTTGGAATGTCGCCTTTTCCGGGATAATATTAAATCCTGTTCCTGCATTTAATGTTCCGATTGTGAGAACGACCGAATCCAATGGATCAGTTTCGCGGCTGATAATTGATTGCAGCCCGGATATAACATGTGCCCCGCCGATGATTGCATCTATTCCCTGGTGGGGAGCCGCTCCATGGCCTGCCTTCCCTTTCAAAGTGACGGAAAAAGAATCCATACTGGCCATCAACGGCCCGCTTTTGAATCCGAACTTGCCGATCGGCAAATCAGGCCACACATGGAATCCGTAGATGCAATCCACGTCCGGATCGGATAATGCCCCCTCCTCCACCATCCTCTTTCCGCCGGCCAGCATTTCCTCAGCAGGCTGGAAAATAAATTTGATTGTGCCTTCTATACGGTCCCTTACCATCGCCAGTGCTTTAGCTGCCCCCAGCAGCATTGCCATATGCATATCGTGACCGCATGCATGCATGACATTCGGCACCTTTGAAGAAAACGGTGCAGATGTCTGTTCCTGGATAGGCAGCGCATCCATGTCGCTGCGCAAAGCGATCACCGGTCCCGGTTTTTGTCCGCGAAGTATACCAAGCACGCCGGTTCCGGCAATTCCTTTTTTCACTTCTATTCCGTTTTCAGATAAATAATCGGAAATGACCCTGGAAGTTTGGTGTTCCTCATAGCCGAGTTCAGGATTCTCATGAAAAAGCCTCCTTAATCGTGTTGCTTCTTCAAAAACCTGTGTAACCAACTCCTCAATTTCTGCTTTTAATAGTGGCATGTGATGCATCCCCTTCGCCCATTACATTTTTTCTGGCAAAACATTTATTTACCGAAAATATTATTGCGATATTATCAAATATTTCTAATTATGTAAATATTAAAACAGGTATGTAATTGCTCCCTGCTGCCTTAGCTGAGCCGAATCCAGCATATGCATCCATTCAGCTATTTTTTGACCAGATATTTAACAGCCTATAGGCTATACTCCCTAAACTCCGGAATGATTGCATGCATACATTTACCCCTTATCATTCATTTGATAGATTTGGGTTTCTATTATTTATCTGTTTAGGAAGGGTTTATGATACTATGAAAATGCAATTTACAATATTATCTTTAGGAGGATTTATTATGAAACGAAGCCGTTTTTTGAAAAGCATGGCGGCCGCAATGCTTTGCGCGATCTTGTTCTTGGCACAGGCTGCACCTATAGCTTCCGCCGATACGCCGGACAACAGTGTTGTCGAGCTGAGGATTATGGAAACAACTGACTTACATATGAATCTGCTCAGCTACGATTATTATAAAGGGACGGAATCCAATCAAGTCGGGTTTGCCAAAACCGCCCGGCTGATCGGGCAGGCTCGGAGCGAAGTCCCGAATTCTGTCCTTGTCGATAACGGCGATACAATCCAAGGCACTCCTTTCGCCACTTACATAGCAAAGGTCAACCCTTTGAAAGACGGGCAAGTCCATCCGATCATCTCCATGATGAATG